>JAAYFB010000278.1 GCA_012728465.1 Proteiniphilum sp.
TAAGTTATCTCTTAAATCTCCAGTTTTCAAGAATACAGGGAATGTGTTTTCACCATCCTGCTCATCTGGAGATGATGCCAACGCAATACATGTTTCTTTAATTTCTGCACTTGAGGAAACATCTGTAGCAAATGTCTTCACTGTTTTACCAGTATAGTATCCTACAATGTATCCCTTAACCCATACCTGCTTTTGTCCAATATTATTTATAGCCTCCTCTATTGTGTAAGGATTTTCTTTACTCCCTAATTCATTATTATTGTCATCTTCAACTTGATCGCCCTTTCCAATAATTATACCATCTAATATAACATCTTCCCATGGATTTATCGACGACCAAGGATTAACTACTACTGACACCTCAGTGTTCTTAGGGTCAAGTTTAATATTGAAACTATAATGTTTTCCAGAGTCAATTGAACTAATCTTCGACAACTCATCTAAGCGACAAATATATGCAAAGCCTGCGTTGACAATCTCCAAAGTAATCCCCGATAAGTTTGCTGTAGGAATTACAATTGCTTCGGCCATATCCCCTTTACTATTTGTATTCATCCGAACAACACCTTTAGAAGAGCTTATTATGGATTTATCTACCAAAGAAAATTTTGCTTTTAGATCTACCCCCTTAATTGAGATTCTTACATCTTCGAGAGACGACCCATCTGAAGTGCTAATATTTGCGGTAACCTTAGATAGCTGATGATCAAATACCATATCTACTTTCGAAGATAACCTAGATAGCTCAATAGAGTTGTTAGAGTAGAGCAGATCTATAGCTTTGATATCTTTTTGACTTGACACATCAACTGAATACTCAAAACTACTACTAATACTCTTTGTGTGCGGATAGTAGGCTATAAAGTCAACTTTAGAGCCATCTGCTGGAAATTTAATATCCATAACACCATCTGCTGGTTTAAAAACACCATTGCCCGTAGTAATATATTTTTCGTTTTTATTCAGTATGTGCGATTCGGTGAACTCTTTACGTGATTTAATCATGTAGATTCCAATCGCATCACCATCAGTCCATTCATCGCCTGAAGATTGAAATTTAGAATTATTAATTTGCGCACTTACATTGATATTTCTATCAAGGATAGATGGGTCGATAGTATCTCCTTCACACGAAACAACTAGTAACGAGATGAGCACGATAGTTAGAGGTAAGTATTTTATCTTCATATTAGATAGATGTTTATTAAAATAGATTCTTGGTTTGACAAATATACAAAGCTTTACAACATTAGCAAAATAATTATAACAAATAGCTATTTATTTAACTTTTCCAATCGTCTTATAACAGCATAAATGAGTATCATAAAAGAAATCACCCCCAACACAACAAATATATATGCCTGCATGCCATAATAATTAGTAAGCAATCCTGTAGTATAGTTTATGATTGTGTTTCCTATTAAAGCAATAAACATAGCAAAGCTAAATGCAGTACCCGATACCTCTTTAAACATTTCGCCTACTATACCCAACATCACTGGAAAACCTGGTGCTAACCCCGCACCCAGAACAAACATGCCAATCGAATTGAAAAGATATCCATTCATCAATAATCCTGCAGAGCCTAATACAAACAGCAGTAATGATAGAAATATAAGTTTATTATGATTAAGATTTTTGAGAACACTCCCAATTAGTAACCTCATTACTATCAAACCCAACACAGAGTATGATAATGCCACCAAAGCCTTGCCTTGCTCAATACCTAAAGTATCTATAAAGTATGATACTGACCAATTGTTTACAATAGCCTCAAATGCTGATTGAAAAAACAGATAGAACGTAATAGTCATAAAAAGCTTGTTCTTCACAAAAGTGGGAATTACTTTTAGGGTTATCTTCTCTTTGTCAACCGTGAGGGGGTATTTAATCAACAAGAATATCACACCCGACAGCAAACTAAGAATTGCAGCCACATTGAGAACCACTACCAATTTATTATCGCTAATCAAACTCAACACCAATGGCATGCTAAATGCACCAACACCATAAAACATGCCCAACCAATTTAGATTAATTATTTTTGCCTTTCCCTCACTCAAGTCAGACACTAATGCACTAGTAGCTCCATTAATGGTTCCGCCACCTATACCAAAGAAAAATATACATACTGTGAGTAAAAAAATTGATGGTGCATGAGCAATACCCAAAAAGCCAATTGCAAGAAACAATGAGGCTACGGAAAGCACACCACGATAGCCAAATTTATCTACTATGGGGCCAAACAACACTGAGCCAATTAGTAAGCCTATGGGTAAAATAGTGAACAACCCTCCTGCCTCTATGTCAGTCATCCCAAATCTTGACTTCAGCACAGGAAGTATGGAGCCAATTATAACCATAGATATTCCGAAAAGAAATATTCCGGTGAAATTGGCAATGAATGCAATTGTTTTATTCTTCATTCAATAATGTTTGTAGTAGTTTTATTAGCAACTATTTCTGTTATAAAACAAACTATTATATCTTAAAGCTACCAGGTGATGCGTAGCCATTAGATATGGCATAGAAAGTGAGCCCCGATACTGTCTTTATTCCGGTTTTAGATATAATGTTTTTTCTGTGCGATAACACTGTGTTAAGGCTTATATTGAGTTTATCTGCCACCTCTTTGTTCATGTGTCCTTGAACAATAAGTTTTAATATTTCTATCTCCCTATTAGTAAGATGACTATCATTATCATTATCATTATTTTTTTGATCATCTATGAATATATTAGTCAAATGCTCTATGTTTTTATAATCTAAACTTTCCAGAGTAGGTCTTACTAAGAGTTCAAATATACGATTATGAAGTAATAGCTCTTTCTCAAGCGAGTCAATTGAAAAAATAACGGCATAAGCAAGGTTATGGTTATAATTGCCCGAGATGTGTTTTATCAAAATACTTTTCAAATCTCGCAGCAAATCATATGAATATTCACCCACATTTTCTAAGTCTTGATGTATATAGTAGTTAAAGTCTGATTTAAACTTATTGAGAATACTATGTAATAATTTCAGCTCTTCATTCTCAACGTCGCTCATGGCTATGAGTGGCAATAAGTGCTTCTCAATGTTGGGAATTGAGGCCTGAACAAAGTTATCTATAGTTTTTTTTAAATAATCTAAGACCTCCGATACCTCTATTAAATGCAACTCTTCCTCCAAATCTAAATCCTCACCAAGATAAATACGCATTATTATCATAAATAGATGCACATCTACATCATTCTCCTTGCAAATGGTAGATATTGTTTTATCACCAACTCCTAGCCTGATACCAAATCTATTTACAACGGGTATTAAGTAGCTATGTGATATTAGCAATTCAGAAAAGTTTGTATTCTTAGTTATTAGTGTCATCTCTTGGGTCTATTTTTCTCTGTGATAGGATATAGTCTTTTGCGCTTATACTCTCTAATGAAATGGCTGATAGTTGCGATGGGATGCTTCAAAATCATTCGTGGCCCTGCAAACCTCATCACCTCTTTTATTTGTAGTCGCATATCTTTTTTGTAACAATGAATGGAACATGTAGAGCAAGTCGGCTTATTATTACCAAAGGGACAGTTTTCTAATCTCCTCGTTGCATAATTATTAAGCTCCTGACAATCTTCACAAATCATTTGCTCTACGTTATGATTAGCTTTGCAGTAAATCCTAATCATCTTTTCAACCACTTTTTTCTCTCCTTCATTCATAGAGTGTGCCTATTTGCTTCATTATGTTATCAATTACCAAAAATAGTGCTTTTATTGTTTCTCACAAAACAATTTAACTTTCTAGTCAGGTAGCTTAACAGTCTTCATTTGATTTAATATATGTCTTTGCCTTTTTCTCATATATTCCGATGGCGACTTCGAACTATATTTAATAGGATTAGGCAGAGTGGCTGCAATTAATGCTGATTGTGCTGCTGTTAATTTTTTTGCCGATGTTTGAAAGTTTACTTTTGCCACTGCTTCCACTCCATACATGCCCACACCTGTTTCTATACAATTAAGGTAAACTTCAAGTATTCGCTCTTTTGACCACATTAGCTCAATTAATATTGTAAAATAGGCCTCCAACCCTTTTCTCAACCATGACGACTTGGGCCACAGGAATACATTTTTGGCTGTCTGTTGGCTTATGGTGCTACCGCCACGTGCTCTCTTTCTTGATTTATTATCTTCTATTGCTTTCTCAATGGCCACTCTATCGATACCCTTGTGCATATAAAATCGCTGATCTTCGGAGGCAATCACTGCCCTCTTCATGTGGTCTGAGATATCATTGATTGACACCCATGTATGAGTTATCTTTGGCTTTTGTTTTTTACCTATGTGCTCAAAACTTCTAATAACCATCAATGGGGTAAAATAAACAGGAATGTACTTTAATAATAGTACCGATAAAATAGATGATATGAAGAAGAATAAAATAATCCTTCTAATTAATCGACGTATCTTTTTCACAACAGACAACGGATTATTAATTTCAGATTAATAACTTAACGAGGTAGTAGCTTAAATCTCATTCTCCATCGATTATCCAAGTATTCGTGGGTGGTAATAACGAATGTCCCTATTTCGGAAGTGTTACTAACATGTACTCCTATACATGCACATACATCATAGTCACCTACACGAATCAACCTCAACTGATCCGACACACTATCGGGGAGCTTAGACATATCCACAATTTTAGCTGCATCTTCATAGCTAACAATCTCTTCAGATACAGGCAAATTCTGTTGTATAACGGCATTAACTCTCTGCTCAATCTCTTTCACCTGTTCTTCTGTGGGCTCAGCCGTAAGAATATAGTCACATTTAGATTTCTTTTTCTCAATATGAGTATTCTTAGATCTATTACACCCAAACATTCTAACCATTGTTTGATTAAGAATATGTTCAGTAGTGTGCATAGGAGCCAAAGCATCATTCTGAAACTTTTGGTTTGTTGTATTGCTATTCAATTGATTGTTCATCTTTTTATTGCAAATATAACTAAAAGAGGCTTATTATCAAACTATTTAATTTACGACTACTCGTTCTAGAGAGTCATCTATGTCATTAACAACTAGCGACGCCAAAGTCATTCCAACCATCGATGGCAAAAAAGACATTGTTCCATTTATTCTTGCTTTTTTTGCATCCCATTGCGAGGCAGGAGTGGCACTGCTAGTGTTTGTGATAGGTTCTTCCCCTTTGTTTTTTCGCACCTCATCACTATACACACACAGAAACTTTTTGTCAACTCCCCCAAGCTTTTTTATTCTTGTACGCAGTGCGGCAGCAAGAGGACAACCTTTTACTTTCCAAAACTCTGCTACTTTGATTCTAGTTGGATCTGTCTTTAATGCTGCCCCCATAGAAGAAAATAGGGTTCCAGGCATTTGTGTAGAATATCGTATCAGGTGCACTTTATTGGAAAGGCTATCAATGGCATCAATAATATAATCGTAATGTTGTAAATTAAAAGACTCAGCCGTGTCTTCACTATAAATGCCCTGAATTGCTTCTACGCTTGCATATGGATTTATAGCGAGCAACCTTTGCTTTAGCACCTCCACTTTTGGCTTGCCTACTGTCTCGGTGGTTGCCATCAATTGTCTGTTTATATTTGACACTGCCACCAAATCAGAGTCAACTAAGGTGATATACCCCACACCACTCCTTACCAACATTTCGGCACACCAGCTACCTACTCCACCAACACCAAAAATTATTACTTTTTTTTTCTTAGCAAGAGCCATGTACTCATTTCCCATCAATAGCTCGGTGCGTTGAAATATATCTTTTTCGAGAATCATCACTATCTTATTTTTCGATTAACGACAAAAGTAAAACTTTTAATTATCACTATAAAAGCAATATGTACTATTTTTATCAATGTCGCTCTAAAATCATTGTGATGGCTACGCCAAATAAATTACACTAAAACCAAAGTTGGTTTTGCAATCACTGAAAAAAAATGAACAAAAACCAATGTTGGTTTTACTACTCCTGAAAATAATTGAACCAAAACCAATGTTGGTTTTGTAATTTCTAAAAATAATTATTATCATCCCAACTTTGGTTTGATGGATATAGTTAATAATATACCCCAATTTGTGAATGATTTAACAGCTTTTGGTTTTGAGTGCTCTTGTCCCAACCTTGAA
>JAAYFB010000279.1 GCA_012728465.1 Proteiniphilum sp.
CACAAATGAGATTTGGGGTAAAAAGTTCAAATCACTCCCAACCACAAATGAGATTGGGGTGTTTTTGGCTGTTTTATAACATGCCTTAACTTTTCGGAGGCGTTTTTGGAGCCAAAGCTGTTGTTTAGCTTCAAGAATTGGAGTTTTTTCATCAAAAAAGGGCAAATCTCATTTGTGGTTCAGAGTGATTTGTTTTAAAAAGGGCAAACCTCATTTGTGGCTGAGGGTGATTTTTAATGGTTGTTCACAATGATAAAAGTTGCTATGATTAATTATCAGTAAGTTATCAATTTTTGGTCTCGTTTTTAGTTAAATATTTAACGGTGAGTATTTTCATCATGTTAAATTAATTAACATAGTCATAGGGAGGAAACTAGGCAATTGTTAAAATCAATCTATTACTTATCATTATAGATATTTGACGTGTAATCGCATTAGCGGTGAACAATAGTATCATTGATTGGTGGCTCTACAAATACTGCACAATATTGACAGGAAAGGCTGAGAGGAAGAGTTTACTGAGTGTGACACCTCATTCCCTCATGACACCTCCAAGAAAACAAAAAACACAACTACTGAAAGCAACGACATCTAAAAACGGATAGGGGAATACCAAATAATGGCACTCCCCTATCACTCTTATGAAAATATTATAAAAAAAGATTTATCTCACTATTACTCAACAATCTTAATAACTGGTTGTCCTGCTTGTACTATATCTCCTTCTTTAACGTAGGTTTTATAAACCTTACCTGTGAATTCTGACTCTACGTCATTCTCCATCTTCATTGCCTCTAATACAAATAGAATATTGCCTTTAGATACAGCATCACCCTCTTTTACCTTAAAGGTAACTATAGTGCCAGGCATTGGGCTTTCAAGTACATATCCATCAGGTTCAACTTCAGTTGAAGTTTCTTGCTTCGTTACCACTACCTCTTCCACCACTTCTTGCTGTTTGCTTGATGCGAACTCTAACTCACGCTTTTTCTTAAGGAAGTTTTTCGCAACCAATGGGAATAGTTCTAATAATAGCTCCTCTTTCTCATCAATAGCAAGTCTTACATTACCAAACTCAGCCAATAAAGGATTGTCCTGACGTTGATATTTGCTAACATCGTAAGGAATCTCTTGGCTTGAGCCAGTAATTTGTTCTCTAAATGCTGGATCGATAGCAACTGGTGTTTTACCGTACTCTCCTTTTACTAAAGATACAAACTGATTAGACGCATTTGCATATTTTTCTCTACCATTCTTAAAGTTAAGTGCCGAGCTCACTGCCTGTGCACCTACTATTTGGCTTGTAGGAGTTACTAGTGGTGGAAGTCCTGCATCTAATCTCACACTTGGAATAAGCTTCATAGCATCTTCCAAAATATCTAATGCATTGTATTGCTTTAGCTGTGCCACCATGTTTGTGTACATACCTCCAGGAATCTCAGCATCCTTAACCATTTCGTCTGGTTTAGGAAAATTGAAATAAGCTTCAATAGCTTGACAAGCCTCTATCAAACCCGCTTCGTTGTTAGCCTTAGCAGCAACTATTGCTTCATCAAACAACTTATCAACATGAGCTGGAAGTGTATCTGTAAGAGGATTGAAAGTATTTGGGAATTGCTTTACTGCATCAAAAGCATCTAGCTCTTTACGTATGCCATAAAGCTTTTCATTAATCTTTGCTACTGCCTCCATGTTAATATCTAGTTCGACACCTAACTTTTGACAGAAGATATAAACCAATTCTAACGCTGGAGCTGCTGGTCCACCAGCAAAATTCCATATTACTGTATCTACAATATCTGCACCGCTTACAATAGCTGCAAGCACTGATGCTAATCCATAACCTGGTGTACAGTGTGTATGAAAATCAATAAGAATATTGCTATTAAGTTCTTTCTTCAGTTTTGTAACCAAACTAGATACTCTAGAAGGTGGAATTAAACCACTCATATCTTTAATAGTAATAATGTCAGCACCTAGTGCTGCCATCTCTTTTGCCTTATTGATAAAGTAATCATCAGTAAATACTGGTTTGTAAGTAGATACCGCTACAGGCTCTTCTTTTTTACCAAATAATGAACCTAAGAAACCCTTCTTCTTTGGGGCTTCTTGCTTAGGTTCTTCAAATTTAGGATCTATAGTATAGCAAACTGCGCAATCAGCTATACCACCATATTTTTTTATGTACTTAACGCTTGACTTAATGTTATCAACATCATTCAAAGCATCAAATATTCGCATAATATTTAAACCATTGGCCACTGCATTTTTGAAAAATCCATCAATTATTTCGTCTGGATATGGTGCATAGCCATAAAGATTTCTTCCACGCGAAAGTGCAGTAAGTTTCGAAACACCCTCCACACCATCACTAATAGTTTTTAGTCTGTCCCAAGGATTTTCATCTAGATATCTCATTACAGAGTCAGGCACTGCCCCACCCCAAACTTCCATTGCATAAAAGTTTGCATCTTTGTAAAAGGGCAATACTCTATCAACCTGTGATTGATTCATTCTAGTAGCAAAAGCCGACTGTTGTCCGTCTCTAAGAGTTAGGTCTCTAATTAATAGTTTACGTTTCATAACATTTTACAGTTTTAGACAATTATTTTTGGTATTTAAATAGCATTTATACTTATATTTTGGGTCATATGTAACTCTCTATAAAACAAATACTTGAAATACATTATGATTTACAAAGTAACAAACATTTTTTGAATTGTAATCAATAAAAATATAAATATGTCACTTCATATAAAAAATTTATCTATTATCGATGAATATTTGTTTACCTTCTTCTTCCTTTTTTAGGTGAAGAATAACTAGGTTTTTTGCCAGTTTTGGGTCGGCTATTTCTCTTTTCATTATTAGATGATTCGCCCGCAACTTCTACTACAAGCTTTCTTCCCTCAATAAAAACATCATTAAAAGAACCAAGAACTTGTCTTGTGCTTTCTTCAGGAACTTCGAAAAATGAAAAGTTTTTCATCAAATCAATTCTACCTATTCTTACTTTACCTGGAACATAATCATTGATAAAACCCATAAGACTTCCCGGATTTGCCCCATCCATAGTTCCTAAATTAATAAAGAAACGAGTATATCCTCTTTCTGCTCTTCTAGGTCCTTCATCTCTACCACCATCGCGACGTCTATCTCTATCTCTGCCACGATCACTTCGTGCACTTCTATCATCTCTGTCAGATCTGCTACCTCTGTCGGTTGGTTCCTCTATTTCTTCAGCAGCTTGATAATACTCTATAAGCCTATTAAACTCTAGAGATACAATTCGTTTGATGACATCTTCTTTTTGTAGCCAATCTAATTTCTTAAAAATAGATGGTAACAGTCTTGATATTTCTTCATCATTTACCTTTACTTTCTCTAGTTGATCAACAAAGTTAAATAACTGTTTTTCACATATATCATCACCTTTGGGCAATTGTTTATGTTCAAACTTCTTGTTAATCATTTTCTCAATTTGCTTTACTTTACCTCTTTCTCTAAGATGTATAATAGAGATTGAAGCACCCGTTTTGCCTACTCTACCAGTACGGCCACTTCGGTGAGCATATACCTCAAACTCGTCAGGCAATCCATAGTTAATGACATGTGTAATATCATCCACATCAATGCCACGTGCTGCAACATCAGTAGCTACAAGTATTTGCAAATTTCTATTTCTAAATTTACCCATCACTAAGTCACGTTGTGCCTGTGACAAGTCGCCATGAATGGTATCTGCATTATATCCATCATTCATAAGCTGATCGGCAATCTCTTGAGTTTCTTTTCTGGTTCTACAAAATACAATTCCATATATATTTGGATAGTAATCCACAACTCGTTTAAGTGCCAAATATTTGTCCCTAGCATTTACCATATAGTAGCTATGAGATACATTTTGTGCACCTTCGTTTTTTCGTCCAATGATAATTTCCATTGGAGTTTTCATATACTTACGAGTTATTTTTTCAATCTCTTTTGGCATAGTTGCCGAGAATAGAAGCATACTTCGAGTATCAGGTACGTGTGATAAAATCTCATCAATACTATCAGTAAAACCCATTTGAAGCATCTCATCTGCTTCGTCAAGAACGATAGAGTGAACATTATCTAAAGACACAGTATTGCGATTAATCAAATCGATTAATCTACCTGGGGTAGCCACTATAACATGTACACCTCTTTTTAGAGCTTTTATCTGACTGTTGATACTTGAGCCTCCATAAACAGGAAGAATTTTTATATCATCTATGTTTTTAGAATAGTCTATCAAATCACCAGCTATTTGTAAACACAACTCTCTTGTTGGGGATAAAATTAGTGTTTGTGGAGCTTTAAGTTTAGTATCTGTTTTTTGGATTACTGGCAATCCAAATGCAGCTGTTTTACCAGTTCCTGTTTGAGCTAATGCGATAATATCGCGAGTGTTTGCCAACATTTGCGGAATCACTTCCTCCTGTACTGGCATGGGCTGTTCGAAGCCCATTTCTTGAATTGCACTCCATATTTTTGGTGCAATTCCAAGTTCTTCAAAAGTTTTCATTTTCAATATTTTAAATGTGAAAGTTAATGTACTTCACACCGTACCCTCACAAAACAATCAATAAATTGAGGATATAAAATTGAAATACAAAACTCAGCTTCTGTAATAATTAATTATATGAATACAGAAATTCAGCGTAAAGGTAGGTAAAAAAATTATTCTATTGATTATAAAGTAAGTATTTACGTAATAAATTTTTATTTTGAGTAGTTAGATTTAGTTCTTTCTCAATGTAGTTATCAACAGAACCATACTTTTGGTTGATATAATCGATGGTATAATTAATGTAAGAAGGTCGTACAGAAAATAGAGCTGTCACAGCCTCTTGAAAATATTCAGGTTTTGATTGTACATCTTTTACTATACTTTGAACATTTATCGACTCTTGAGAAAGAAGATAATCACTAACAATTACATTTTGTGGTACTCCTACCGCCGATAATATCAAAAATGATGCAATCCCTACTCTGTCCTTTCCAAGAGATCCGCTTATTACTATTGGATAATTATCATAATCTAATAACACCTCAAACATTTTAGCGAACGCATCCTTATTATTTTCAATAATGCTAATATATGAATCTTGTACTTTTCTTACAGCATCACTTTGAGTTAAATTTTTATCTATCATCATATCATCAAGAGCCTTAGAGTCCATTTGAATAATAGGAATGGAAACTCTTTTGATATTAGGATGAATTAATATTGGATATTTACTAGCACTATTTTCGGTTCTAAAGTCAATAATTGTTTTGATATTCAATCTTCTTATCCTCTCTTGGTCATATAAAGTGGCACTACTTAAATCAGCCGATCTAAATATCATTCCCCACTGCATCTGATTATCATATTTAGTAAAATAACCACCCAGATCTCTAAAATTTTTAATATTATTCATCTCTATAGTCCTATTTGTAATTATACCAGAATAGGCAGATGTAGTTTTTAAAATATAAAATTCTCGTATGTCTGGACTCTTAGAGTCAATGATAGTTACTTGATCAGTTATTTTAGATGTTTTTATTGGAACAAAACTATCAGGCGAATCAGTTTGAGATGAGTATATATTTATATTCCCATCTTGTTCGGGGCTCACCTCCCATTTAAGAAGTAACTCCCCATCTTTATTTCTTTCAGCCACTGAGGTTATTTTCACTGTAGAAGCACAACGGTAAAATAGCAGCATTAAAAAAATCAAAACTAATATATTATTGCCTTTTCTCACTTACAGTTGATTTATTGTTGAACAAATATAAGTAAAACATTTATTATATCTAGCTTTAAATGTATAGCTTAACAATAAATAATCTGATATTATAATCATTTTTGATATTCAAGATATTTTTACACACTCATTATTAATATGTTGTGAATATTTTTCATTTAACTAATTATTGAGAATACTATGCCAAATATGGTCTATCAATAGTTATCAAATTGTTCTATTGATAAGATGTCAATAGAGTGTTGATTCATTGTAAACAGAAATATGATAAATTAATTTGGTTGGTATATATATTTTTTCAATGAATATTACTCTTTAATAAATAACTATCATTTACCAATACTTATCAATAGGTTCATAGACACTGTTTCAACAAAAATATAGCATATTTATCAAATACTTTTATCAACACATATGTTATCATAAGGTTGTTAATATACAAACTTATACACTGTAATAGAATACTATAGATACTAACATCATGTTCACTAAATGTATATAATATAGCATAGTATTATCATAACTAAAAACCAAAAGATATTACACTTTTCTTATTAACAGTATCAACAGGCTATCATTATTATCATATCTGTTTTTATTTTTTAAATCTATTATTATAAATAAATTACTGTTCAAATGAAAAAATATTGCTTTTGATTAAATGGTGTGATAGTTAGGTAAGAATTTTATTTTGTTGCTAATCTAATCTCAATCCAATAAATTATATATTTGTAATATTATGGTAAGTGATAGTATTTATTCCTTTTGGAAATTCTATATTATCAATAAAAAAAAGAATCAGCTTCTATTACTTTTAAAATCATTAATGTACTTCTGAATCAATTTATTTAATTGTATATTGCGGATGCAGTATTAATATTATACTTTTGCACCATCATATGATAAGTGTGTTGATAATATGTTAGAGTATTGTAGAAAGAAATATGATAAATTTATTTGGTTTATATAGATTTATTTTCAAGCAAACATTCATTTCTTTTTACCACAATAAGTTACTATTATTTATCTTCAATAGATTGACATAATCTCAACATATATAATAGGCATAAATTGAATTATTACTATCAACATATAAGTTATCATATGATTGTTTATAAAATAATATACGTTCTGTAATTTAGGTAGTTATGCTCATTTACTGTGTTGATAATAAGTTCAAATGTGTCATATACTTTATGATATCATATTTAATAAGAATATTATTATTTTCTTATTAACAGTATCAACAGGTTATCATTATTATCATATTTACTTTTTTAATTTATTACTTATATAATTATTAATGTTCAATGGAAAAAAAAGATTTGATTGAAAGAATAAACAATCTTCGAAAAGAGAAAAATGCGATTATATTAGCGCATTACTATCAAGATGCGGATATTCAAAATATAGCAGACTATGTAGGTGATAGTTTGGCACTGGCTCAATGGGCTACTAAAACTACTGCAGATATTATAGTATTGTGTGGAGTTCATTTTATGGGCGAAACAGCTAAGATATTATCTCCGACGAAGAAGGTTTTGATTCCCGATGTAGATGCTAGTTGTTCATTAGCCGAGAGCTGTCCTGCCGATGAATTTGAGAAATTTACAAAATCATATCCTGATCATACTGTTGTGTCGTATGTAAATACCACAGCTGCGGTGAAAGCACTTACAGATATCGTGGTAACTTCTACAAATGCTAAACATGTTATCGACTCACTTCCACAAGATGAAAAGATAATTTTTGGTCCCGACAAAAATCTTGGGGATTACATTAATAAGCAAACTGGTCGTAATATGCTACTTTGGGATGGGGCTTGTCATGTTCATGAACAATTTTCTTTAGAGAAGATATTAGAACTTCAAGCAGATCATCCAGATGCACTTCTGTTAGCTCATCCTGAGTGCAGAAAATATATATTAGAGATAGCTGATCATGTAGGATCTACCTCGTCTATCATAAAGTTTGCAACAGAATCTGACAATAATAAATTTATTGTTGCTACTGAAGCTGGTATTCTTCACCAAATGAGAATGGACAATCCCGATAAAGAGTTTATACCAGCTCCACCTGAAGATTCAACATGTGCTTGTAATGATTGCTTTTACATGAAAATGAATACTCTTGAGAAGTTATACCTTTGCTTGAAGAACGAAACTCCTGAAATAGTTGTTGACGAAGAGTTAAGAGTGAAAGCAGTGAGACCTATTGAAAAGATGTTAGAAATTTCAGCAAAGCACGGATTATAATATATGAATATAAGAATAAATAAATTTATCAGCGATAGTGGCATTTGCTCGCGACGCGAGGCAGATAAGTACATTGAAGATGGGCAAGTTTTTGTGAATGGAAAACGAGCTGAAATAGGTACAACAGTAACTAGACGTGATAAGGTTTTTCTGAATGGCTTACTTATTGAACCTAAGAAAGAGGAAGATTTAGTTATAATTGCTCTTAATAAACCAAGAGGAATTGTGAGTACTACAGAAAGAACTGAACCCGACAATATAGTGAGTTATGTGGGGTATCATGAACGAATATTCCCAATTGGTCGATTAGACAAAGATTCGCAGGGGTTAATTTTCTTGACCAATAATGGTGATATAGTAAATAAAATATTACGTGCTGGCAATGCTCATGAAAAGGAGTACATAGTAACAGTTAATCGCCCTATTACTGATGATTTTATTGAGAAAATGTCATCGGGTATTCCAATCTTAGGAAGAGTTACAAAAAAGTGTAAGGTTGAAAAAATATCTGAATTTGTTTTCTCTATTATTCTTGTTCAGGGTTTGAATAGACAAATCAGAAGAATGTGCGAATATCTTAACTACAATGTTACTAAACTTGAGAGAGTAAGAATAATGAATATTACTCTTAAGGGGTTATCAATAGGTGACTGGAGATATTTAACTCCTAATGAGATGAACATTCTTAATACTGCTATTTCTGACTCTACTAGCGATATGTATTTGAAATCTAAAAGTTCGTCTAGAAAGAGTGGGGCTACTAAAGGTAAAAAAACAACTCTCAGCGAGTCAGTTGCAAATGATAGATCTAAATCGGGCGCCAGCAAGTCTGAATCATCTAAGTTCACAACTTTCAATCCTAAAGCTAGGGAGCTGAGGAAAGGAAAGAAAGGCAAACCGAAGTTTGGTTCTAAGTCAAGTCCCAACTTCAATAATCCCCGCTCTAAAAAGAGGTAATTATTGTCTAATAAAGAGATTATATCGAAAGGTGTGTCATTGTGGTACACCTTTTTTTGTTATCTTTGTCGCCAAATTATAATTATTACAACAATACTATCTCAATTATTCATAGTAGGTTATCGTGAGTCATTGAGATTTTTTAAATTAAATATTTTCAAACAATGGCTTTACAATGTGGTATAGTTGGTCTTCCAAACGTAGGGAAATCAACACTCTTCAACTGCTTATCAAATGCAAAGGCACAGGCTGCAAACTTCCCTTTTTGTACTATCGAACCCAATTTAGGTGTAATTACTGTTCCTGACGAGAGACTTAATAAGTTGGCCGATTTTGTGAAGCCACAACGAATTTTACCAACAACTGTTGAAATTGTTGATATTGCCGGTTTAGTAAAAGGTGCAAGCAAGGGCGAAGGATTAGGTAACAAGTTCTTGGCTAATATTAGAGAAACGGATGCTATATTGCACGTTTTGCGTTGTTTTGATGATGAAAACGTTACTCACGTTGATGGTAATGTAAATCCTGTTAGAGATAAAGAAATTATTGATACAGAACTTCAGCTTAAAGATCTCGAAACCATAGAAGCAAGAATAAAGAGAATAGAAAAACAAGCCAAGACTGGTGGCGATGCTAATGCAAAACTTGCTTTTGAGGTTTATTCAAGAATTAAGGATGCATTATTGCAAGGTCATTCTGCTCGTACTGTAGAATATAATAGCAAAGATGAAGAAAAAGCTGCTAAGGAGCTATATCTACTAACTGATAAACCTGTAATGTATGTTTGTAATGTAGATGAAGATAGTGCAGTAAATGGCAACAAGTACGTTGATGCTTTAAGAGAGGCTGTAAAAAATGAGAAAGCAGAGATATTAGTTGTAGCTGCAAAAATAGAATCTGAAGTTGCAGAATTTGAAACCTACGAAGAGCGAGAAATGTTTCTTTCAGAAATAGGTTTGGAGGAGTCGGGTGTAAGCCGTCTAATCAAATCGGCTTACAGATTACTAAACCTTCAAACTTACTTTACCGCGGGTGTCCAAGAAGTAAGAGCATGGACATTTGAAAAAGGATGGAAAGCACCTCAATGTGCAGGAGTAATTCATACTGATTTTGAAAAAGGTTTTATTCGTGCAGAAGTAATAAAATATGAAGATTTTATTGCTTATGGATCTGAAAATGCGGTGAAAGAGGCTGGCAAAATGAGCGTTGAAGGTAAGGAATATGTTGTTCAGGATGGTGACGTAATGCACTTTAGATTTAATGTGTAATAAGGACTATTGAACACAATAAAATAATAAAACCTCATGCGTGTTGATAACTTATCACACTCATGAGGTTTTTTGTTTTAGTTAGTATAAGTAATTAAAAAATTATTTATCTCTATCTAGGTTCATAACTTTAAGCACAAATATTGAGCTAGGCACTTCAAAAGCATCTTTGATGCATTTAGTTACTGCTTCCATCACTTCATCATATTCACCAAATACGTGCGTTGACATACTATTTGATTTCACTTTAATGTTATCATAACGCTGAAGTGATACAATAAAGTTCTTTACTGGGATTTTGAACTCCTCTAGCAGTGGGTAATAACTAATTTCGATTGATGTTTTCATCTTAATAATTCTCCTTGATTTATATATAAAACCACTTGTGGTAGATTTTGTTTAATATCTCGATATTTAGTATTCAAAAAAAAGAGTGAAGAGTAATTTACATACTCTTCACCCTTGATAATTTATTAGTACTATATTAAATAATTACGTACTAAGATTTTTCTATTTTACCTTTTGTTGCCACCTTAAGCCATGTGTAACCTACAATCATAGATAGTATTGAGGCAATCAATACGGCTAGTTTGGCAGTATCTTGCATTGCTTTATCTTCGAATGCTAGCATTGATACAAATATAGACATCGTGAAGCCAATACCTGCAAGCATTCCTATACCTATAAATATGTTCCAATTAGGTTTATTAGGAAGTCTAATGATACGGGCCTTTATCATTACAAATACTGACAGAGCTATTCCTAGAGGTTTACCAACGAATAAACCAAAGATAATACCTAATGACAACTCTGTTAATAAGTTTGATATAGCTGATGCATTAATTAATATACTAGTGTTTGCAAGTGCAAACAGGGGTATAATAAAAAAGCTTACAGGTATATGTAGCTTGTGTTCATATCTGTCGATTTTTTTTACAGGAACCAATATTGCTAATATAACTCCTGCAAAAGTTGCATGGATTCCTGATTGGTACATAAAATACCACATGGCTATGCCACCTAATACGAAAACTACCTTTGTGATACTCTTTGGAAGATACTTTATTGCTAATAATATTACTAGCACTATTATTGCAACCCCCAACAACCACTCAATCTTAGGAGAATCCCCATAAAAAATAGCTATGATAAGTATTGCGCAAAGGTCGTCAATGATAGCTAATGCCATCAAAAATATCTTCATAGAGTGGGGCACTGCTTTGCCCAATAGGCTAAGCACACCTAGAGAGAATGCTATATCAGTAGCTGAGGGTATAGCCCATCCATTCATGTATGGTGTTCCCTTATTAATAAGTACATATATAATTGCAGGAACAGCCACTCCAAATAATGCAGCTACAAGTGGCAAAGTCATACGGCTAGGTGACGATAACTCTCCCACCATTGCCTCACGCTTTATTTCCATCCCCACGCTAAAGAAAAATAGCACCATCAGTAAATCATTGATGATATGCAATGGGCTATGTGGCAAATTGAGTTTATCTAAGGATGGAATATTAGTTCCCCAGAATCCTTCGTATGCCATACCTATACTAGGTATATTAGTGATAATAATCGACACAGCAGTACATGCCAAAAGAAGAATGCCAACAGAGCGACTGTCGTTCGCAAATCTAATAAAAAGATTTGGCCTCTTGGATGTTGTGTCAGAACCTAAAACTTGACTCATATATTATTTTTTGATTATTTTGTCGAAAGAAGATATGTGAAATCATCTTTGCTCGATAGTTCGATAGGATCTTGTCCATATTTAAATATTCGGGCAGTTCGATTTCCAATCATTTTCATTTTACTATTTTCAATTAATAACATTGTACCCTCGCGCAATCCTACTACGTATGTATTTTGGTTTACTACCATAAACTCTTCGATACGCATTTCTCGTGTTTCGCCACCATGATTTTCTGGGTGAGCATCCAAGTAATGCGGATTAATTTGAAAAGGAACCAAATTGAGAGTATTAAACGATTTTGGCTCCGATATTGGCATATCGTTAGTAGTTTTTAGGGTAGGGCATGCTATGTTTGATCCCGCACTCCAACCGATGTACGGAGTTCCTGATTCTACTTTTTTCTTTATAACTTCCATCAGACCTTTGTCTTGTAGGGTTTTCACCATATGCCAAGTATTGCCACCTCCCACAATGATTGCTTCGGCATTTTCGATAGCCTCTATAGGGTTGTCGAAATGATGAATTGATGTTACTTTATGATTAATATCTAAGAATCTATTATTTACTTTCTCCTCATATTCATCATGGCTAAATGTAATTCCGGCATATGGAATAAACAGAGCATTAATTGGTTTGTCACCTAAGAATTTTTTTATTTCATGTTTGGGATAATCCAAATATGGTTCACCAGGATTGGTGGAGTTACTTATAAGTAAAAGTCTCATATTTTAAAATTTTACGTTTGTAAATGTAAGTGTGCAAAAATACAAAAATTATTGGATTAAGTGCAAATATAGGCCTATATTTGCACTCTAATTGCTTAATTAATAAAGGAAAATGGACGAAATACTAAGATCTATTAGGGTTGATTTGAGACGTTCTATGAACGGTGATGTTTCAAAAAATATGCGTGATAAAGGACTAAATTACTATATTAATTTTGGAATAGATATCATGAGATTACGCACGTTATCAAAGCGTCACGAACCAAACTCTGAACTGGCATCTTTACTGTGGAAACAACAACCTAGAGAGCTAAAAATATTAGCTTCGATGCTGTACCCACCACAAGATTTCACCATTGAGGATGCTGAGCAATGGGTAAACGAATTTCCTACCCATGAAATTAGAGAACAGGTGTGCATGAATCTATTTCAAAATTTAAGCTTTGCTGATACTTTGGTCTCACAATGGGTTAATTCTGATGATGAAGAGAAACGTCTAACGGGATTTTGGCTAATGTCACGTTTGGTAATTTCAAAGTCAGATTGTATATCTAAAATAGATTTGAGCAATGTTACCGACAAAGCCATTGCCGAGCTTAAAACCGAATCATACTTCATGCGTATAGCAGCGCATAATACACTTAAGTTTATGGGTCGGATATCTGCCGATGTAGCAAACGAAATTCTTGCAAAAGTAAATCATTTTAAAAATGCGGCCAATGTAGAAGAGAAAGAGCTATACGATAGCTTAAGTTTTGAATTTGCAGAAATTATTTAGCTGAATAATATATTTAACGCAATTATTATTTTGAAGATAACCCAAAACCACAAAAACGTTAATCACTTTTTAAACACTTTGAGCTCTATCTGCATAATGAGATCTGTTATTCACTACAATATCTCTTGTACTTAGTGAAATAATCCCATCTAAGCCATACAAAGCGTTATTGTACGAAAAAATTAAATTTTTACTATGAAACATATATGTAAATACTGATTGGGCTGGTTAATCAGGCTCTATAACGAATCTAGTGGGTAATCAAATCAGAGTTTACAGTTTAGGAAGTGAATCATATTGATATAGTTGTTTTTTATTTCGAGTTTGCTAAATCAATCCAGTGTATATAACCTGCTACCTTGATAGTTTAATGTTTTATACTCTCCATATAAAAAGCTATTAAACACAAGTGTGTTTTTAATTTTCTTAGTCAAAAAGCCTTCATGTAGAAGTGTATTTACAAATAAAATGGACTTTTTCGACTCAAACACAAATGTGTTTGGTCACACCTTTTTAAAATTAGGCTAAAAATATAGTATTA
>JAAYFB010000280.1 GCA_012728465.1 Proteiniphilum sp.
TTCTCTCTAGTCTCACTCAACAGTTGCATGCTTGCTTTTTCTGTTGCTTCAGCATCCTGTATATTCTCTATCTGCCTTTCACGCAACCGCCTGTTGCATTCACTGCAATAGCGTTTCACTGTGCCTATTGTTATATTAAGTCGATTGGCAGTATCCACTACTCCAATCTCTTCAACCAATTCATATATCTCGCATAACCTTTCCATGTCTTGTATCATACAGACTCCTTATGAGCGTATATCTCTATTATTATTTGCTTCGCCTGCTTTGCACTATACTGTACACTTTCCCCATTTCTAATATACATGAAATAGGTTTCAGCAACAGGGAACTCCAAATTGTGTATCACATAGGGAATACTGAGCATCTTCTTGCCATAATATGAGGCCAAGCATGCCCATTGAAAAAAATCCAAATGGTGTATATCCCCATCCTCTAACTCTTTCACAAGCTGTAATGGTACATGACAATATAGAGCAACAAAATCCAATGAGCCCCGCTTTTTCTGTCTGATCTCTATGAAGTCTGTACCCAAATTTTCACCTCGTCCATAACACGCTCTATCCACTTGCTTGAATATGTATATTGTTTTTTATCCAGTTTTACACTCTTAGCCAAAAATTGTATCACATGACCATTGTATCCCAATGTGTCACTATTAGCAATATACTCGAATTGTTCCACTATGTCTCTGGGGTGTATACGCAATAGATTCTTGTATATTGTGGTTGCTTTATTTCCCATATCTGGAATATTGCTTAATCTATCCTTCTCATACAATTGCAGCTTATTATACCACTTCACATAGTCACTGGATAATTTGTTGATCACCGCTCGCTCTAAATATTGTGAGGCAGTTGTCTTTTTCGCTCGTTTTATGGTCTTGATTGTAGGGAAGATACCGTCTATGAACAGCATCACCCCATAGTTGCTATTCAATTTGCTAGCTACTTCTATGGCTTCATCTTTTAGGCTCAATGGCACTATAATGTAGTAGTAATTGCAAATCTGCTTTCTTTTATGCTTAGGCTTTTTCAACTCGTTTTTCAGATCACTTGAACTTACCTTTATCTCTATCTCAGTGAATATAGTGAAATCCTTGTCGCATATAGTTACATCCATCTCCATGCACTCCTGCACCGCTATCATTGAACGCTCATAGCGGTAGAATAAGAGCAGATGTGATTTTATATGACGAGTAAGTTCAGTTTCCATCAGCTTCCATTGTGCCCCTTGTATTTTGCGAAGCCTGAAACCTTGTGCAATGCGACAGTTCCTCCTGAGGGCACTGCTTTCAGCGTAGCACCGCATTCACATTCAGGACTTTCATTCATACTGTGGAAGTACTCCACTGCTTTGCCACAGGATGGGCATTTGCATATGCATGCCGGCATGCTATGCTCCTTTTACTACTATGCACTTGTATATGGGTGTACAGTCTATTAGCCATGCTAGGGCTTATGCAATATAATATATTCACTGTATGCAACAGTACATATAATCGCAATTTTACTTTCAATATCATATTCATCTTTTTCATAGTAACTCCTAACTTACACCTTCACAGAAATCGATTGCCATTTGTTTAGCATCTTCCATTATTTTACTCTCCATATTCCAAATCCTTTTGCACAAGGATGGAGTCCTATGCCAAAGGTAAACCAAAGGAAATACACACAAAATGCAAAATTTTTCTCATACGTAAATCCAAATGAAATAACTGTAAAATTGTAGTTTATAAAAAACTTATATTGTCCCATTATACTTTACCTCCACTTCATACTGTCTTATCAACTCGGTCATAGCTTCTCCTCATTCTTTCACTTTGGCTCTGAATTGTGGAGGAACTAGAGCAAGCCCTAATTCCTCGTGCTTGAGAGTCCAGCCGGTCATTCTTAACTTATCCCTCTGCAAAAATCCATAGCCATTTGTTTAGCATCTTCCATTGTTTTAGCAACCCATTCACCTCTGCCAAGTTCTGGGATGTATTGCAATACCTCACCAGTAGTGCCCCGCAAATTCTCATTTGGCATATCGTCAGTATACTCCCATTTGATAACCAATTGCTCCACGCCATTATGTTCTAAAAAGCCTTCACATCGCACATTCTTACGATTCTCATCAGACCAAAATCTGATAACGTCTTCTTCCACATCTTTTAGATTTGAAGGTGTATAATGAATATCACCTTTTTTACAAGCAGAACCAATGGTAAA
>JAAYFB010000281.1 GCA_012728465.1 Proteiniphilum sp.
AGATAGCTATTTGGCTCTTCTATAGTCGCAATCTGTGGTGTTATTAAATTATATCTTTTAGAAGCTTCTGGCTCACTACTAACTACAGATATTGAAAGTAGATCCTTTGTTTTGATTTTGTATTCGAATGAATCTTTTTTTGTTATAGACTCTTCTCCTCGATCATAGCCCTGTAGATAAGCTATGTTTTTAGCCTGTGAACAAGAAATCATTATAGTAACGATGGTTACTGATAATAAGATCTTTATAGTTACATGCAGTATTATGTGATGCCCTTTTTTTGTATCCATAATTATTGTCGATTTATTTAAGTTATTTGAGCGTGTAGATTTTACTTTTATAGCGTATGAAAATATCATTTATCTTTAAATTGCACATCTGAGTCTATAATATGCATATTGTGTGCTTATATAGTTGTGAATATCTGTTTATTATACTCGTTTTATATTTTTTCATAATTTGGTTTTTTTAGTTTATAGTATCAGCGTCTTGGGGCGCTAATGTGCATATTTACAACTGTTTATTTGGATGGATATTTTAGTTTATGATTATTAATGTTAAAATGTCCTCGCAAATTGTTAACTAAATTAGTTAAGCACTGCAAATATAGAATGATCGCAACCCTAAATCATAATAATGGAGCTTACAAAATATTACATCGACTAATGTGAAATTCTTGAATCCCTTTTAGAAAGTGACTTTGAGTATGATTTAATAATAGTAACTTATTAGTTGTGTGATAAATTGTGGTTAATACAGTATAAGGCAGTCTAAAAACGATAAATATTGACCTGTTTTGATTTTAAAGTTGACTTTTGTTCAAATAATAATCTGTAGCTTTGCATCGTTCATGAACAAAATAGTCAAAAGTAAAACTACTCTATTTTAGATTAATGTTATTTGCTTTACCAAGCTATATAGATATCTATATACATAGTAGAGTAAATAATATAATCACATTAAATCAGAAAACAAACTATTTATTTTTATTACAGAATCAAATGAATAAATCAAAATTTAAGTTTTTATTGAGTATATCATTCCTTCTCCTTATAATACAGGCTTCATATGGTCAAGGTTCTAGATATACAGGAGAATACAAAAAATCTGAGCCAATTAAATATGTCGGTAAGTCAAACATAGTAATAGAAGGTTTAGAAATATCAGGCTCGAACGAGCATAGTATAGCATTATATGACAGTGAGAACGTAATTATTAGAAATAATAAATTAGGTACATCATTTTCAAAAAGAGGAGTATATTTATATAACTGTAAAAATATTACTATTGAAGATTGCACTTTCGAAAATGTTCAATCAGGATTAACTGCTTCTAACTCGCAAGGTATAAAATTCCAATACAATGATGTATTGAATGTTCTAGGCGATTTATATGGTGGAACAGATACGGGAAGTATGGTTCAGTTTATACAAGTATCGGGTAGTGATAATAGTATTAGCTATAATGTATGTGAGAATATTTCAGGAAAGAGTGCACCAGAAGACATTATCAATATCTATTCATCTAATGGAACAGCTGGATCTCCAATTAAGATTAAGGGTAATTGGATAAGAGGTGGAGGTCCATCTAAAAGTGGCGGAGGGATAAATATTGGTGATTGGGGTGGTTCTCACCAAATTATTGAAGATAATATTTTAGTCAACCCAGGTCAGTATGGCATTGCTATCTCGGGAGGGAATAATATGACTTTGAGAAATAACAAAGTATATAGCAAAAAAGAACATTATAATAATGTTGGAATGATTGTGTATAACTGGTATGATAAAGAAGCAGGTGAGTCTTTTAATATAACGTCATCTAATAATAGAATCAATTATACTCATGCAGATGGATACATTAATAATTGGTGGATTCCAGATAATCAAGGAATAGTTTCAGGTAAAGAAACTAATACCTACGATAAGACACTTACCGCATCTATCCTTCCCGATAAAATAATCGGTCGCGCACGAGATAATACTTCCTCTGAGCCTGGCGATGGGTCAGGAGATAATACTAACCCTGATAATCCAGACTTGACTCCACCACCAGTTGATGGGGGAGGTGATAATAACAGTGGTAGCGGTCCTGAGGTGGATCCAGATCCTGATGAAGTGTTTGACCCTTCTATTACTATTTATCTTGATATGTTTAAGAGAATATGTGTGAATACTCAGGGCCGAGTGCAGAGAAGTGCACAAGTAGAAGTTTTTAATGAGAAAGGGAATAAAATACACTCTCAACGACTAAAAGGATACCATACTGTAATTAGAAAGAGATTTGGAAGCGGAATCTACGATGTGAAAGTGAAAAACGGAACGAAGCTGAAGAATCAGCAAATAATAATTAAATGAAACATAACTACATAAAATGAAAACAAACTATATTTTTACTTTACTTGGTGCGCTATTTTTGTTTGTCGTATCATGTGAAAGGATGGATGAGTCCATCGATATTAATGAAAAAGGTGTAATTGGTAACTGGAAAGTTGCTGCATATGTTGACGAGGAACTAGTCTCAGATTATTTTCAACTGGGTGTGTCATTTACAAAGCCTGGAGTAACTGATTCGATTACGATAACAGAATTAGGTGAAGATGTCGTATTTTGGGATTTTGCTGTAAATGCTACATACACCCCTAAAAAAGAATCTTTTGAAACAAAATTATCATTATGCCAAGTGTCAGAAGATGAGGTGGTAGGAGTTAAAATAACAGATGG
>JAAYFB010000282.1 GCA_012728465.1 Proteiniphilum sp.
ATGTAGGTATGCTAACAGCTATAATGTCTCCTATTGCCAATCACTTGCTTTTTGGAATGCCTCCAAGTGCAGTGTTGCCCGCCATTATCATAAAGTCGGTATCGCTTGCAATAGCTGCAGCTTTAGCAGCTAAACATTTCAAAAAAGTATCACTGTTGGGTATCCTTTTGGCCATTGTGGCTTATCAGCTAGTGGGCCCTGCATTTGAGTGGGCCACCACACAAAGCCTATACATTGCACTACAGGATGTAAGATTGGGTATGCCTGGGATATTAATTCAGCTATTTGGTGGATATTTTGCGCTTAAAGCTTTATCAAAAGCTTAACCAACACACTAATAAAAAATATACATATGTCAAATAATAAAACATTTGAAGAAGTGTTGCAAAAGTTTCGTGAAATAGAGTTTCGCGAAACTTTTGACGTAATAGTGGCTATTGCAAATGGGGGCATTGTGCCTGCTGCCATAATCAATCAAAAGCTAGATGTAGAGATTAAACTACTAAAGATAAACTTGCGAGATACACTGCAAAAGCCCAAGTATGACAGTCCGAAATTGGTATCGCCTATTGATTTTGATTTTAAGGATAAGACAATTCTTTTGGTGGAAGATAGAATTAAAACAGGAGCTACCGTGAAGTTTGCTTTAGAACTATTGAGCGGTGCAAAACAGATTAAAACATTTGCAGTGAACGGCACGGCTGACTATTCGCTATATGACGAGGATTGTTTTAGATTTCCATGGATAATATAAAATCAATTTTGAATACTGTACTTATTAGCTTGATGTTTGTTCTGGCTAATAGTGCTAGTGCAAATGAACCAAATGTACCGCAAATAAAAGACTCCATACAACTGAACGAGCTTGTGGTTACGGGAACCATGCCAAGTGTTAATTTGCGTAATGTACCCATGAGTATCACAGTAGTTAATAGCAAACAGATAATAGATAGAATAGAACCATCACTACTACCCCTACTTACTGAGGAAGTGCCAGGTCTATTTATTACCCAAAGGGGTGCTATGGGATATGGAGTATCAAATGGTTCGGCTGGAAGTATGAATATTAGAGGTGTGGGAGGTGCTCCCACGTCGGGTGTGTTGATACTAATAGATGGCCACCCTCAATACATGGGATTGATGGGGCACCCACTTGCCGATAGCTATCAATCGGCCATGACGGAGCGGGTGGAAGTGGTTCGTGGCCCTGCATCTGTGCTGTATGGCTCGAATGCTATGGGTGGTGTGATAAATATTATAACCAAAAAGCAAAAGCAAAATGGATTGAGGCAATCATCACAGATAATGTATGGTAGCTACAACACACTAGCCATAGATTTATCTACTCACTACAAGAAAGATAGGTTTTTTGGTGATATAGATTTAGGATACAATCGCTCGGATGGACATAGGCAAAACATGGAGTTTAAACAGCTTAACTTGTATGCTAAAGCTGGTTATGAGATTTCTAATAATTGGACAACATTTGCCGATTTCAACATTTCCGAAACTAAGTCATCTAATCCTGGCACTAGCTTTAAGCCAATCGAGGACAATGATGCCGACATAACTAGGGGTGTAGCATCAATAGCTATCGAAAATAGATATGACAAAACATCGGGTACAGTTCGTTTCTATTACAACTTTGGCACACATCATATAAATGATGGATATAGCGAAGAAGAAAAACCAAAGGAGCATCGCTTTCACTCAAATGATGATATGATGGGCTTTTCGGCCAATCAATCATTTTCACCATTCTATGGAAATATCACA
>JAAYFB010000283.1 GCA_012728465.1 Proteiniphilum sp.
AAGAAAAAAATTCCAACACTATTAGCATTGCCTTAGGTGCCGATGATGATAATGAAATGAAAAGTATTACTATTGTTAGAGATGCTATTAGAAAGTCGTTTGATAAGTGGCAAAGTACTATATCTGATGATGATAAAGAGACGCACAATAAAAGCCAGATGATGGTGTTATCTCTTAAACTACTATCGGCTACAGTAAGCCAAGAGATTAGCACTACAGATCAAGTAAAAGCTAATCCACTTTTCTACTTGCAACAAGCACATGAGTATTTTAAGAACAAAGGCATACAACCAAAAGATATTACAAAAACCTTAGAAGGTATGAATAAAAATATAATACCCATTTTGGTAAATAGCATCAATCAAACACTGATAAGAAACTACAAAGTGATTAATCCTAACGAGCTAAACTCAGACAACACTATAGATGCACTAAAATCAATAATTGTAAATGAATGGGTGAAACAGAAAGGAGAGTTTGTATTCTATATTCAATACGACAACACTACTAATAGTGACGTTATAATGCAAATAATGAAACACACTTTACCTAGTGCTTACGACTTAGCTATTCAAGAAATATCTGACAAAGATAATATTACACTTGAAGAGGTGAAGTATAAAATGCCTTTACTTTTGATTAGTGCAAATGACAAAAAATATAATCCTTCGCAAAGCAAAAATGCTAGTGAAGCAGAAACAAAGGTTTCACTTCATTATGTTTCAGGCATTTCAGAAGAAACTAAGTTAGTAATAAATCAAAATGTAGATTCAACATTCCCCAGTAATATAGAACAATCAATTCAGGAATACAAAGACAAATATGGAGTCACAGAAATAAGTAATCTGATAGTAAAGCTAGGTATTAATGTTGATTTAGATAAGATTAGAGAGCTTGAAAAATGCATCAATAAAGAGCTTGATGTCAAACATATAGGCTATCTATTAATGACTCCATAGGCTAAGTCTTGTAAAAGACAATAACACCCTTCAATAACAAAAATCAGGCACTAATTCAATTAGAACTAGTGCCTGATTAATACTTATTGTAGTGTTGCTTCCGTTAAAACTTAAACGAGAAGCCGCCCATTACATTCATTCCTTGAGCGGGGTGACCATACCATATATCATACTTTTGAGCAAGTATATTGTTGGCCTTTAGGTTTACTGCAAAAGAGTTGCTTATTTGATAAACAGCACCTAGATTAAGATCATTAATATTATCCATCTTCACATTACTGTCATCATAGTAAGTCCATCTGTCGGTGGCCAAGTAGTAATTTAGCGTAAGCTTTAGTCCTTCAATAATAGATAATTCGGCACGTACGTCTGCTTCAAATCCTGGTTTGTTCCAAGCTTTAGCACCCTCCATTGAGCCATTATCGTTGCTATCTTTCATTGTGTAGAAGTTCTTTTTCAAAGATAACGCTACATTAAGTGGGCTCCATATTGTGGATTGTATTCTTGCTCCAATGTGCGAGTGTAGCAAATCGTTGTATAAAGGGGTTAGAAACTCTCTAGTCCCACTTTCAGCATCCTTTTGCATCACAAGAAAATGCTCGTCGGTTGTTTGCTTAAATCCTCCAAACACATCAAATCTGAAGCCTTTCAAATTTGTTATTTCAACACCTCCATCAATATCAACTATTGAGAATGAAGGTGTCACTATAGAGTTGGGTAGAACATATCTACTCTCCTCAAACATATCTATAAATGTGTTGCTATCATATCCTCCTTTGATGTTTAGATACACAGGGGCATATTTTAATTGAACATTTGGTACAACTCTAATTTGCGTTTTGCCAAGTATATGAAATAATACATCTGCTCCAAGTTTTGCTTGCCAGTTGTCGCCTCTAAAGTCCATATATGGTTTAGCACCAACCAGAAGGTAGTTTTTCAAGTCTTTGTTGCTGTAGTTAGCACTCAATATGTTGCCATCAATTCCAAATCCTCCATCATTAGTGCCATAGGGCTTCTTGAAACCAACCATTGCTTCAATCTGATTACCTTTTAATGGATCATCAATCAAACTTTGAGCATATTTATTTGTGAAGTATTTGAAGTCAACAAATCCTCTGTATTCAAACTGTGAGTTCTTTGTAGGATCTATCCCTAAGTTAAGGTTGAAGATACCTACTTGCTGGTTGTTGCCATCCAATTGTGGCAAATCACCCATTGTATTTCCATAATAGTTGTACATTGAGTGCAAATATGATGCGTGCGTGTTAAGAACAATTTTTTCAAAGTAGTGATTATATTTTATTTCACCCATATTGTTCATAACGTTAGCTTTGGTTTTGTCTTCACCTATGGTCTGAATATAGTTTATATTGCCATTTGTTGAGTTGTGAAAAAAGTTAACCGCTAGCTTATCCTGCTCCTTATCCAATATTCTATAGCCCACTACACCATCAATGTTTGCATAATTACCACCCGAAAGATAAATATATCCTCTCTCTTTCGAATATGGTATTTGCGTATTTATAGTACCTGCTCTTGGTATAGCAATCTCTAATGGTGGTGTAGCATTTACGTTCCATGTAGAGTAGTTTGTATTTGCTTTTTGCACCACTGGCTCACGAAGTGTAGGCAATGAGTTTATTTTGTTTGACTCCAACAATGTAGGATTAAAGTTGCGATCAAGCTCCATTTGTCGAGTAAGTAGCGAATCTTGCGATTGTGCCCACAGGCTCGATGTCATTATAGCTCCCATCGCTATTATATATATAATTCTTCTCATAATATATTGTTTTTGATTTCAGTAAATCTGTCTATAGTCTAGTTGTTAAGTCTTTCGTTGATCATTTGTTTGATATCTTCCTCATCACCTGTATAGTTTGATTGGAGGCTCTCTAAGTACTGACGAGCTTGAAACTTATCATCTCTTGCTGCATAAGTATCCGAAAGAACTATAAGTGCACGTGCCATCCAGTATTGATGTGGTGTGCCCTTTTTCATAAAGTCTTTAACTTGAGCTTCTGCTTTGTCATATGATTTCCAGCTATAGTATGTATCTGCAATTATGAATTGTGCCTCTGCTCCGTATTTACTACGAGTGTCAGTAGCTATTGCTTGAAAATCTGCCATAGCACTCTCAACCTCTCTTGCCTGTTGATAAGCCTTACCTCTCAAGTATCTCACTTCGGTTACCGTTTCGGGTGATAGGTTGTCGGTTGCTAGTAGTTCTGTTGCAGCTCTGGTGGCCTCATGATAACTCTCCAGTTTATATTGTGTACGCACAACTCCCAACAAGCCTATTTGCTTATTGGCTGTGCTTCGTGCCGAAGCTGATAATCGAGAATAGTCTGCTAGTGCTTGTCGATAATTCCCTACCTCGTACTCTTCTTTCGCAGTATATACAAGTGCATTTTCCATAAACTTAGGGCTACTAGCATCAATTACTCTTCTGAAATGTGTTTGAGCCTGTTGTTTATTACCCTTTTCGTCAGCAATAACACCTAAGTGATAGTTAGCATCACTGCTATAAGCACCATTTGGATATGTTTGAAGATATCTATTCAGCGCCAACTCTGCATCTACTCGGCTACCTCTCATATATTGTCCTTCGGCAGCAAGATATGTTAGTGAATCTTGACGAGATGCAGTGATGCGCATTCCACCTGGAAGTGAATTTGCATACTGAACATATGAGTCAATATCATTTACATCTCTATAAACTGTCTCAAGTGATATTAAAGCACTTCGGGCATCATCTGAGCCTGGGAAATTGCTAATTACATTCTTATAAGCTGCAATACTTTGCTGATATTGTCCACCATTATAATATAGTTGCCCCAATTGAACTCCTCCTTGACTTGCTAGTGGACTTCGTGGATATTCGCTAACCAATTTGTGAAGTGTAGTTATAGCCTCATTTTCCCTACCAAGCATTGTTTGTGCACGGCTTTTTTCGTACAGCGCATCATCATAATATTGTGAATTTGGAAATCGTTGCATTAAATTATTTAGAGCATCAATCTTACCTTGATAGTTGCGTTGCAATCCCATCACAAATGCTCTTTGATATGCAGCATAATCGGCAGCTGAAGGGTTTATTTCAGCAGCTTGTGCATAAAATCCTTCTGCTTCTGCAAAATTTCTATTGAAATAATAGCTATCGCCTATTCTATTAAGTGCATCTGAGTATTCAGGTCTGCGCTTATCAGATTCGGCAGATAGATATTGTCTGAAAGCAGCTACTGCTTGCGAGTATTGTGCTTGCTTAAAACGGCTGTAACCTAAATTATACCAACCCAGTGCATAGTTTTCATCACTTGAGTTTGCACTTTGCGTAAATTGCTGAAAGTCTAATGCTGCATTGCTATAGTTTGCCATTCTGTAATATGATTCGCCACGCCAATAGTAGGCACTACTTTTTGCCTTAGGATTGTAATTACCCATACCAATGCTATTATTAAATTGCTGAACAGCTTTATTCATATCTCCATTAATAAAGTCTTGAGCACCAAGTTGGAATAAAATCATCTGCTTTGCTTCTAGTATTCTATTACCCGGTTTGCTTATTCTATTTATTGCACTTAGTGCAGCATTGTAATCTTTTGTGGTTAGGAATGTTTCGGCAAGAATATCATTTACTTGATTTGTGTATTGCGAGTTTGGATACTCCCTTAGGAAGTTTTCAAATAGAGTAATAGATTCACTAAACACAGAAAAGTTTGTTTCGTGTGCCAATAAGGCATAGTTAAACATCGCCGTTTCTCTCACTTGGGGGTTAAAGTTATCACGACTGGCTGCTTCAAAAGCCATTTGTGCTTGTTGCTTTTGATTTAGCTTCAAGAATGAATATCCTAACTGCAACTGTGCATTTTGCGAAAGCTCATCACGCTCTCCAGTTGCCATTTGAAACATCCTTATAGCATCATCATATTTACCCGTTTCTCTGTATGCCTGTCCAATATAATATGCATCACCTCGCAAAATGCTGGTGTTGCTTGCTAAGTAGTTTTCGTAATAAGGAACAGATTTTGAAATCAAACCCATCCTGTAATAACTATTACCTAAAATACGATTTATCTCAGTGTTATGTTCACTTTTTGGAAATCTTGTCAAGAAAGACTCTGATAAACTTACAGCCTCTTCTCTTTTGTCGTCGAAAAAGGCAGCTTGAGCATTGTAAAATGCAACTTCTTCGTTATATTCAGGATGATTTGCTAACCTTTGAAATCTGTTTAAGGCACTTGAATAATTACCATTTGTATAATCGATATATCCATAATAGAAATCAGCGGCATCACGATACTTTTTGCTATTTTGTGCTAACAAACCAAACAAGCGGGCAGCATCTGCAGTATCTCCTAGTTGCATTTTAGTATAGGCAGTTCTAAAGCTGTAGTCCTCTTGATCTGCATATGACAGATAATCAAGATCTGACTTCTTGAACCACTCATCGGCAACTTCCCAATCCTTATTATCAAAATAATATGATCCTAACAAAAAGGTTATTTGATTACTATAAATTGATTTTGGATTTTTTCTAAAGAAATTATGAAGTTCATCTGCACTTTGTGCCTCTCCCCTTTTAAATGAGGCCACAGCTAACATATATTCCGTCTCATGTCTCAATATGTTATCATCTGTGCTAGCTAAGAACTTAGATAATATATCTTGTGCTCCAACGTAGTTTTCGGCAAGAAACATCTCTTTGCCTTGATTAAACAATTTTTCGGGCATGAATTTGTAGGCAGTTTGTTGTGCCATCATTGATTGCGATAACGTGACAACGACAAAAGCCATAAGTAATATAAATTTTCTCATATTGCTTGATATAATGATTTATTATTAGTGTTGACTGCTTATTCTTAGATTAGTTTACCTATAGTTAGCAATCTACGATAACTTGCTGTAAAATTAGTGATTTATTTTGTGATTTGATAAAACATACCAATTATTATTATAATACTATGTGTTTGAGGGAAAAGTACACAACATTGCAAACAGAATTAATAATGAAAACGAATTGACACTTTTGCATGACAAACAAAAAATAAAACATCACAGCTGAATATTTTCTGGCAATTAGATAAATCGAAACAAAGAACACTAAAATCAAAACAATGTTTGTCAGTTCGTATAAGATACAAATGCAAAAAGCACCTTACCGCATTGGGTAAAGTGCTTTTTTAAATATTTATTGAAACAGATTGCTAATTATCCGTTTACTTGTTTCATGTGAGCAACTAGTTCAAGAACTTTGTTTGAATAACCCCACTCATTGTCGTACCAGCTAACTACTTTAACGAAGTTATCGTTTAGTGATATACCAGCTTTTTCGTCAAAGATAGAAGTGCGAGAATCACCGATGAAGTCTGAAGAAACAACATCTTCGTTAGTATAACCTAATATACCTTTTAATTCACCTTCTGAAGCCTCTTTCATTGCGCTGCAGATTGCTGCGTAAGAAGCACCTTTCTCAAGACGTACAGTTAGGTCAACTACAGATACGTTAAGTGTTGGAACACGTAGAGACATACCAGTTAGTTTACCATTTAGTTCAGGAATTACAACACCTACAGCTTTAGCAGCACCAGTAGATGAAGGAATAATGTTACCTGAAGCTGCGCGACCACCTCTCCAGTCTTTTGCAGAAGGACCATCAACAGTTTTTTGAGTTGCAGTTACAGAGTGAACTGTAGTCATCAAACCTTCAACAATACCGAATTTGTCATTCAATACTTTAGCGATAGGAGCAAGACAGTTAGTAGTACATGATGCGTTAGATACGAACTGTGCACCTTTAACGTATGTGTCTTGGTTAACACCTACAACGAACATTGGAGTGTCGTCTTTTGAAGGAGCTGACATAACTACATATTTTGCACCAGCGTCGATATGACCTTTAGCTGAATCTTTTGACAAGAAAAGACCTGTTGACTCAACTACATACTCAGCGTCAATATCACCCCACTTTAGGTCTGCAGGATTTCTTTCAGCCGTTACACGTACAGTTTTACCATTTACTACCAAATGTCCATCTTTAACTTCAACAGTTCCGTCGAATTTACCATGGATTGAGTCATATTTCAACATGTATGCGATGTAATCTACATCTAGCAAGTCGTTGATACCTACAATTTGAATGTCATTTCTTGTTTGAGCTGCACGGAAAACCAAACGTCCTATACGTCCGAATCCATTAATACCTACTTTAATCATAATTTATTGAAATTTTATTTGTTAAATTGATTTCCTAAATACTTCTTTACGATAAGATTGCAAAAATACAATTTCTTTTTTGGTTTATAAAATTTTTAGCATCAAAAAAGTATAAATTACATCTATTTATTAGCACTTTAAACACATCGCTTACATAAAGAAGATAATAACCCTTCATTACAAACTTATGGATATATAAAATGTTAAGCGAAGGACACAATCTATAAAAAGAAATTTAATATAGCCATTTAATAAAAAGAAAAATAGAGCTATCTCATTAATTCTCATTGTAAAAATGTATCTTTGCGCAATAAAAATAAAGATTGTTTTATGTATAAAATTAGAAATATTGCAATAATTGCCCACGTAGATCACGGCAAAACCACATTAGTTGATAAATTAATGCTAGCAGGTAACCTATTTCGAGACAACCAACAAGTAGAAGAACTATCCCTAGACAATAATGACCTTGAACGAGAGAGAGGTATCACCATATTATCCAAAAATGTATCAATAAGATACAAAGACACCAAGATAAATATTATTGACACTCCTGGTCACGCCGACTTTGGAGGTGAAGTAGAAAGGGTGTTAAACATGGCTGACGGATGCCTTTTGGTAGTTGATGCCTTCGAAGGACCAATGCCACAAACCCGCTTTGTGCTACAGAAAGCTCTTGAATTAGGTCTAAAACCTGTTCTTGTAATAAACAAAGTGGATAAGCCTAATTGTCGTCCAGACGAAGTTCAAGACAATGTATTCGATTTAATGTTTAGCCTTGATGCAACCGAAGAGCAATTGGATTTCCCAACAATATATGGGTCTGCAAAACAGGGTTGGATGTCTTCAGACTGGAAGGAACCTACTGACAATCTTATTCCTCTTCTCGACACAATCATAGATCATGTCCCTGCACCCGAAGCACTTGAGGGTACTCCGCAGATGCTTATTACATCACTCGACTATTCAAATTATGTAGGAAGAATAGCGATAGGACGTGTACATAGAGGAACTCTAGAGTCAAACACAGACTATGCACTTTGTAAGCGTGATGGCACAAAAAAGAAAATTAGAATTAAAGAGCTAGACACATTCGAAGGTTTGGGTAGAGCAAAAGTAGATTCTGCTTCATCTGGAGAAATAGTAGCACTAATAGGTGTTGAAGGCTTTGACATTGGCGATTCTATTACAGATTATGAAAACCCCGAACCGTTAGAACCCATTGATATCGACGAGCCTACAATGTCGATGCTATTTACAATTAATAATTCACCATTTTATGGACAAGAAGGAAAGTTTGTAACATCTAGACACATTCACGATAGATTAATTAGAGAATTAGATAAAAACCTAGCACTTAGAGTTGAGCCAGCCGACAATGCAGACTCATGGTTAGTGTATGGACGTGGAGTTCTTCATCTATCAGTACTCATTGAAACAATGCGTCGCGAGGGGTATGAACTTCAAGTGGGACAACCACAGGTTATCATAAAGGAAATTGATGGAGTGAAGCACGAACCCATAGAGCAGCTTACAGTAAATATCCCCGAGGAATCTGCAAGTAAAGTTATTGACGTAATTGCACGTCGCAAAGGTGAGATGGTGAGCATGGAGAATAAAGGTGATAGAATGCATATAGAATTCAACATACCATCCAGAGGTATTATTGGACTAAACAATATTGCTATGACCTTATCAGGTGGTGAAGCAATAGTTGCACACCGATTCTTAGAGTATCAACCTTGGAAAGGTGTAATCGAAAAGCGTCAAAATGGATCAATCATTGCTGGTGAGTCTGGTAATGCTTATGCTTATGCTCTTGACAAGCTGCAAGATAGAGGTCGTTTCTTTATTGAGCCTCAAACCAATGTATATGAAGGTCAAGTGGTGGGCGAACAGAACAAAGAGGGTGACATGACAGTAAATGTTACAAAAGCTAAGAAAATGACCAACGTACGTGCATCAGGAACAGACGATAAAGCTCAACTAGCTCCTCCAATTATATTTAGTCTTGAAGAGGCTCTTGAATACATAAAGGAGGATGAATATGTGGAGATTACTCCAAAGTCAATGCGCCTTCGTAAAATTCTATTGACAGAAATAGAAAGAAAGAGAGCTCCAAAAAAGAGCTAAGAGATAAAAAATTAGTGATTAGTATAAATGAAAAAAGTGCAAGACGAATATTCGCTTTGCACTTTTTTGTATTTTATGCTTTACATATTTCACTGCCCTAGCATCCATTCTTTAATCCATGATGCCATTACATCCATCCATTGCTCATCATCATTAAGGCAGGGTATCATTCTAAGAACATCGCCTCCATTTTCCATAAAGTCCTTACCAGACCTAATCTCTATTTCCTCTAGTGTTTCTATACAATCTGTAACAAAAGCGGGCGTAACGACAGCTAGCTTTTTAACTCCTTGTTGTGCCAACTCTATTATCTTGTCAGCAGTAAATGGCTTCAACCATTTATCAATACCCAATCGAGATTGAAAACTCATACTATATTTATGTTTTTCTATTCCAACCCTTTCCACAACCTGTTTGGTAGTTTCAAAACAATGAGTTCGATAGCAAAATGCAGATTCGGGTGATCCAGGGCGACAACAATATTCACCTTCGACAATCTTAACTTTATTATGTTTACCAGTTTTATCTGTCTTTCTAAGATGTCTTTGAGGCAGTCCGTGATAGGAGAAAAGAAGATAATCATAATCGAATGATTCTAATTCTCTACTTATTGATGATGCAAGAGTATCAATATAATCTTCACGATTATAATAGGCAGGAAATTTTGTTAATGTCATTTGACTAAATTTTTCTGCCAATAACTTATCAGCCAACTTCTCAATTGTTTCACTAGTTGCCATGGCATACTGTGGATAAGCTGGCAATAATAAAACCTCGGTTACACCTTTTTTAGCCAATTCAGACAATCCAGATTCTAACGAAGGATTTCCATAACGCATAGCCAACACTACGGGAATATCTATTCGCTCTTGAATCTTTTTCTGAATGCGTTTAGATATCACTATTAACGGCGAACCATCTGCCCACCATATCTTTTGATAGGCTTCAGCTGATTTTGCAGGACGCTTACGCAATATGATACCACGCACCACGAAGGCACGCAACAAGTATGGCAAATCTATTACTCGTTTGTCCATCAAAAATTGGTCAAGATAAGGTTTGAGTGCATCCTTTGTGGGCGAATCAGGAGATCCTAAGTTTACTAATAATACTCCTTTCATTAATTTTATATTTTCACAAAGATATAGTTTTTGATTAGCTAATTTAATCTTTCGACATGAATTACTAATTATAATTTGAAATTATCTATTTTGAAGAATCAACAAGACTGAGTCATACTCTACACATAATCAATTGACAAACATCCTTGAAACGCAAAAAGTGCAGAATGATCACACCATCCCACACTTTCTATATTATTGATAAAGATAATACTTCTATCCTTTTATCAGAGAGATAAACTCAGCCCGAGTTTGTTGATTTTTAAAAACACCCGTAAAGTCAGAAGTGGTAGTAGTAGAGTGCTGTTTCTCAACACCACGCATCTGCATACACATATGATGTGCCTCTATAACCACCATCACACCCATTGGGTTAAGAGTATTCTGAATACAATCTTTAATTTGAGTTGTAAGTCGCTCCTGAACTTGCAGTCTTCTTGCAAAAACATCAACAACTCTAGCAATTTTGCTCAATCCCGTAATATATCCATCAGGAATATATGCCACATGAGCCTTTCCATAAAATGGTAGCATATGGTGCTCACACATCGAGAATATATCTATATCCTTCACAATCACCATTTGCCTATAGTCCTCCTTAAATAGTGCAGCACGTAGTATCTCCTCAGGGTCTTGTTCATATCCCCTAGTAAGGAATTGCAATGATTTAGCTACACGCATAGGTGTTTTGATTAATCCCTCACGATTTACATCTTCACCCAAAGATGATAAAACATCTTTCATGCGATCAGCTATTATCAACTGATTCTCCTCTTTATCTTGTAAAGCCATTATATTTTACTTTTGAGTTTAATTTACTGGAATTCTGACCTCATCAACCACCACATACATCTCCTTTCCAAATGAAGGGAAAGATTCTTTCATCTGATTGAGTACCTCATTAGCCTCTTCACGAGATTTGAAGTTACCCACCCTCAATCTCCAAAATGGCGAATCGAATGTCACAACAGTTTCATGCTCGGGGTATGCTTGATTTATTAATTGCTGTTTGCTAGTAGCCTCATTTTTAGAGGTCCGTTGGTTGTTGCCTGAAAATGCTTGTATCTTAAATCCACGCATTTTCAAGAAATGCCCACCATCGCTTCCTGAGTACACAGTTCTATTTGGCGCCATGCTTCTCCCAAGCACACCTTTGATAGAATTATCCTCAAACACCATTACTCTACCCTGTCCATGCTTAACAGACTGCAAGTCATCAATAATATCCTTACGTTGCTGGGCATTTGCCATCACTGACGTAACTAACAGCAGAACAATGAAAAGTATTCTATAAATTGTATTCATATAAAAAAGAGAAAAGCTAAATTGAAGCTACTACAAGTCATTAATGACCTGTAGTAACATTTCAATCTATATTTAGAATGCCTCGATAACTGGCATAAAGTTTTCAACACTTAATGATGCACCACCAATAAGACCACCATCAACATCAGGATTTGAGAATAGTTCTTTTGCATTTGATGCATTAGCACTACCTCCGTAAAGAATTGAAGTATTGTTTGCAATATCTTCACCATATTTCTCAACTAGAGTTTTTCTGATAAAAGCGTGCATCTCTTGTGCTTGCTCTGCAGTAGCAGTTTTACCTGTACCAATAGCCCATACTGGTTCATATGCTAATACTATTTTAGAGAAATCCTCAGCTGAAAGTTCAAATAATGACTCTGATATTTGATATTTTACAATATCAAAATGCTTGTTGCTCTCGCGCTCAGCCAAAACCTCACCAATACAGAAAATTGGAGTAAGATTATTTGCCAGAGCAAGATTAACTTTATCTTTCAATATTGCAGGAGTTTCGTGATAGTATGCACGACGTTCGCTATGTCCTAGGATTACATACTTAGCACCAGTTGAAGCAACCATTTCTGCAGAAACCTCTCCTGTGTATGCACCCGATACTTTGTCTGCACAGTTTTGTGCTGCAACACCAATTTTATTTGCATCTACAGCGTCAACCACGCTTGCAATATGAGTAAAAGGAGTGCCAAGAATTACATCACAATTGATATCTTTACCTTTTAATGCCTCATTAAGACCTTTAGCCAAAGCTAAGCCATCTTGCAGGTTGGTGTTCATTTTCCAGTTACCTGCTACAATATTCTTTCTCATAATTCTAATTAAATAGTTTGTATATATATTATTCTTACTTTATTTCTCTCTGTTCTGCTTCACATCATAAACTTTCACTATGGCTAGAGGAATGATGAACAGTGACAGTATAACCATTAACTTAATCCAAAAGTTTCTTTGTACATTACTTCTTTCGTCCCATCTATCAATTGAATGTATTGAAAAGTCTGGGACATCACCATCATCCCACTTATTTACAACTTCTCCATTTTTTAATAAAATAAGTCCAGGATTGGATCTATTCATAGTTTTCAACACCCTCTCATCTGCCTCGGCAAATACAAAGTTAGTATTAATATGCTCAGACCTCCAACTCATAATATCCTCAACCAATGATGACGTAAGAAGATAAAATTTAACTCCACTTTCTTCAGCATATTTAGCAGCATCGATAAATCTATTAAGATGCCTTTCATTCATTTCATCCAAAAAGTAGGATGTCATCAAGAAAGTATAACCGGAGTTGTTTAATACATCTTCTGTTATATCATCCTCAATATAAAGCTCATCTAGCTCTTCATCATACCCATACAGGTTAATGTGAAAATCTTCAATCTTTGGCTTCTCTCCTTCCCTAATCAATTTGGTTTGCATATCTACATACACCCACGTGGAATCATCCCAAGGGTAATTATCCTCCGTAAATTCTTTTTCATTACCATCCTTACTATAGATGAAAACAGTCTGAGTAATGTCTCCCTTTTCTGGATCCACTTGCATCTGCTCATGTATATTTGCACCTATATGATATGGGCGAAAATCGATTACAGGAAGTTTTACTGTATTGTAAATAGCGAATGAAAGGCCAAAGATAATTGAAAATATGGTGGCCACCAATGACGTGCTCGACGAAAAGAGTGGTGTTATCATTTTATTATTAATCAATAACATCACAGCACCTATAGATAGCACTATGTTTTTGTAAAATGTATCCCAATTGGATATTACCCATGCATCACCAAAGCATCCACAATCCTCAACGGGATTGTATATTGCAATCCACAATGTTAAGGGCAAAAATATTCCCATAAAAATGGTTACGGCAATAGTTGAAAACTTTCGATATACACCTAACAACAATAATACTCCCACCACAAGCTCTGCAACAACCATGATAATGGCTGCAGGTAATGCTAATGGAAATAGAGATACTAAATCGAAAGATATCAAATAGTCCTGTATCTTGTATGTGAAGCCTAACGGGTCAACAGACTTTACAAAACCAGAGAATACAAAAGTAGCTCCAACAATTAATCGGAACAATTCAGTGATATACTTTAATAACCTATTCTGTATTCTCATTTTATATTTTCTACTCCTCACCAAAGTGAAGTTTTATTAGTCCAAAAAGAGCATAATTCACAATATCTGCATAGTTACCTTCGACTCCTTCTGATGCAACGACTAAACCTTTGTTATTTTCAATCTCCTTGATGCGATAAATTTTCACCAAGATTAAGTCCGTATAAGAGCTAATTCTCATACTTCGCCACGCCTCGTCATAGTCATGATTTTTAGCATACATTAGCTCGGTTGTTGCCTTGATATGTTTATTATACAAATCTAAAGCCTCCTTATTTGATAAATCAATACTATCACTATAACCAAGCTCCTTTTGTATCAAAGCCATAATCCCATAATTCACAATACTGATAAATTCTGGAAATATGCCTTCTCCCACTTTGCTCTCTCTCTTCACTTCAAGCGATCTAATACGATTAGCCTTTATAAGCAATTGATCTGTAACCGACTCTGGGCGAAGAATTCGCCACGTAGGACCATAGTCTTTTGACTTGTCGATAAATACGCTACGACAAATATCAATAACCTCATCAAATTGTCGGTTAGTATTATTCATAACTATAATTATTTGTTTAATTTATTATTGCTACAAAGTTACATAAAAAAGAAAAAAGGCACAACCTCTTTGAAAAGCATTGCACCTTTGTAATCCTAAAATTATAATAATATGCTACGATATTCTTAATGATTTACCTATTCTGAGAGTTGTTTTTGTTGTAATGTTATTTAGCTTACAGAGCTGGTTTATTGTTGTGCCATTTCTTCGAGCAATTGCTCCCAAAGTATCTCCACTCTTGATACGATAATATTTCACTTCTCCATCTACAAATTTATTAGGCTCAGAGCTCTTTGCTACAGATGTTGGTGGAGTAGGAACTTTATAATTAGGAGATGTGACTAACTTTCTACTGCTTTGTGTAGTTTTGTGGAAACTTGCATTCGAGACTATAAACTCGTCCTTGTGGCAAGTAAAGTTTTCGAAATCGACAATAAAGTTTGGATTGATAGGTTTTCCCAAAAATCTAGTTTCAAAATGTAGGTGCGACCCTGTGGAACGCCCCGTATTACCACCTAAACCAATTGGCTCACCAGTTTTAACAAACTGATCCTCTTCTACTAAAAACTTAGATAAGTGGCCATACACAGTTTCAAGACCATTTACATGACGCATTACCACATAATAACCATAACCCCTACGCTCATATTTTGTCATTCTCACCTTACCATCAAAGGCGGCATATATTGTATCACCCACTTGCACTTTCAAGTCCACACCATAATGATATCTACGTCCTCTAGTACCAAAATTAGACGTCATACGCCCCTCGAAAGGCATCGTAAAGCGAGTCAAATCTATTTTAAATGAATCTGGCAAACTTTTCAGCGCCCCATATGTATGTACACCGGAGTTATTCCAAATACCACCGTATAAGTCGTCTGCGGGAATCTCATTAATATCAAATTCTTCTCTGGATGCATTTGCTTCCTCCAGTACAGACAGGTTCATTTTTAGTTTAATTCCATCTGCAAAAAGTCCTTGTTGACTTTCTAGGTTTCCACTATGTAATTGTTGATAAGTAACATCAGCCTGTTTAGGCTTATCTTTTTCTTGCGCAAATGCTGAAGTTGCTGTCAACAGTAAAAATGCGGGAATCGCTGCCTTTATTGTTGACAATATTTTTTTCTTCTCCATAAGTTATTAAATAGCTAAATTGCTAAATCTTATTTCTTAAGTTTATTTGTTTTGACAATTAAACCTCGTCAACTGCATATATATTGGCGAAACTTAATTGCTCATAATTAAAGATCTCATTTTTATTGAAGAAACGATTTAGTTCAATATTTGCAGTCTCCAAAGAATCTGAAGCATGAACAATATTCTCTTGAACGCTATTGCTTAAATCCCCCCTTATTGTACCAGGGCTAGCATAACGACCATTGGTAGGTCCAGTCAAATTACGTACAACATCAACAGCTTCCAACCCACGAATCGCCATAACTATAACAGGGCAGACCATCATTGAATCTGCTATGCGTCTAAATATTGGCTTATCTCTTAAGTGAGAGTAATGCTCTTCTAAAATAGACTCCGTTAGATGTACCATTTTAATACCCACTATCTGAAGTCCTTTTCTTTCAAATCTAGCAATAACCTGACCAACTAAGTTGCGTTGTACTGCCGATGGTTTTAGAATTACTAATGTTGTCTGCATTGATGCTAAATATCCAAAGGTTTTGAACTTATTGACCCCCTTTAATAGAGATTTTTTTCTTCAATAATCGCCCAAAGTAAACAAATTACTCTTTTACAGCCAAACTTTATTACATTTTATTTTCCTAAAGAACAATCAAAAACCAACGCAATCAACCATAAGAATCTAACTAACAGATAGATAACAGCCAACATGTTATAAAACATATACTTGACAAAATTATCTGTATAGTAGCAACATGAAACGAGTTATCGCAAATAATCGACAGAAACCAACCGAGGTGAAAACATGTTTTTGGCTCTACAACGTTTGGAGTTTTTTAAAATAGTACGTGATAAATTGCATGACGTAGTTTGTCTAAAAATATAGACATCATTCAATTAAATTTACTGCACCTAAATCGCAGACACCAATTTACCGATTAGGTTCTTTTGTAGTTCTGAGTTAGTCTAATAATGTTAAACTAGTATTAGAAAATAGGCATCTATATTTTTTATTGTACAACCAGAATGGAATATTTTTGATCACCTACTATATTCGCTGATGAGCCAATGAAAACTAAAGTAGAAACAGTCATAATAGAAGAACTTAACTAATCTTTTTGCGTTTTTTAATAGCCCAAACCCAAAAATGAAATATATGACCAATGCAAACTGATTGTTTTTCTTATCTTTGCCCCTAAATTAATACTGATATTCAATATTATTGTTTCATATAATGAAAAGATACAAACTTATCAACAACATTTCTGGTTGGACTGTCTTTGTAATAGCAGCAATAGTTTATTTACTTACGATAGAG
>JAAYFB010000039.1 GCA_012728465.1 Proteiniphilum sp.
GGTTTTGACTTATCTTCTGTCACTTTATATATTTGATGGTCAACCCAATACTGTTGCCATCTTTTTTCAATTTCTCCGAAATTATATTCCATTTTGTACTTGTTTAAAAATCTTTGCAAAGATAATAATTAATTGTTAGACACAAATGAGTAATTACAAATGAGTTGGCATCAACTATATATCAATAGATGAACACGTAATTAGAAACATTAGACATATAGATAAGATACTCAATAAAGACAATAAAAAACTAGTTCGAACATTACCTAACAAACAATTAGAGCTCACGATTTAAAATCATGAGCTCTTTTCCTTTATATATATATTCTATTATTGAACTAAACCTTATACATGGCATCGATTACATCAGCATATCTCTCTAGCACTACTTTACGCTTTAGTTTTAATGTATTTGTCAACTCTCCTGCCTCCATTGTAAAAGGATGAGGGAGTAACGATATCTTTTTTATCTTCTCGTAATTTGTAAACTGAGCTTGCTGAAGTTCTATGCGCCCAAAAATGTAATCATGAATCGAAGCTTTTGAAACCAAGTCTTCATCTGATTCGAAACTAATATTATTAATGTTTGCATATTCTCGAAGCTTACTATAGTTCGGCACAATCAACGCACTCACAAACTTTCGTTCATCACCTATCACCGCTATTTGATCAATGAAAGAATCTTCGGTCATGCGTGTCTCAATCATTTGAGGAGCTATATATTTTCCGTTTGATGTTTTATATAAATCTTTTATTCTGTCTGTTAGTATTATCTCATTATTCTCGGTCAATCTGCCAGCATCACCTGTTCTAAAAAAACCATCTTCTGTAAATACTGCAGCTGTAGCCTCAGGCTTCCTATAGTATCCCTTCATCACTGTTTTGCCCCTAACCAATATCTCATTATCATCACCAATTTTAACCTCAACATCTGGCATCAATGTACCAACAGTACCAATTTTGAAACCAGTTTTAGGGAAGCAACTAACGGTAGCCGTTGTTTCTGTCAAACCATATCCATAAATAATATGCACATCTATTGATTGCATAAACTCATTTATATTATCAGACAAAGGTGCACCAGCAACAGGGAAAAAGTTTCCACGATCAATTCCAACTACCCTCTTTATGATATTGAATATTGTATGCTTATAAAGCCAGAACTTTATTGAATTGCCTATAGGTGCTCGTTTACCCTCATTTTTGTACTCTAAAACATATCTACGCCCCGTTGCAACACTATCGTGGAAAAGCCATTTTAGCAATCCACTTGATGTCTCAATTTGCTCCTGAACTCCTTCATACACTTTTTCCCAGAATCTAGGAACATTACTCATCAGCGTTGGGCGTATCTGTCTAATTGTTTCCTGAATTTTAGTAGGGTCCTGATTCACTGCTACCACAATTCCCATTGATAAACAAAAATAGGTCCATGCCTTTTCAAAGATGTGAGTAAGTGGTAAAAAGCACATAGATACATCTTTATCCGAAATATTATCAAGCCTCTCCATATGAATTCTAAATATCTCTAGATAATTAGAGTGTTCCAACATTACCCCTTTAGGCTCTCCTGTAGTTCCTGATGTATATATGATTGTAGCTAGGTCTGTTCCGCTTAACTGCCTTAATCGAGCATTTACCAATGCAAGCGCCTCAGAGTTATCACCCGTAGTAATAAAATCATCGAAGTATAATGTTGTTTTATCTTCTGGCTTAAGCACAACACTCTTGTCAAACACAATTAATTGCTTAAGAATGGAGCTTTCTGTTTGAACTCTGTAAGCATTATTGTACTGAAACTGCTCTCCCACAAACAACACCCTTATTGAGGCATCGTTAACAATATACTCAACCTGCGAAGGAGAAGATGTTGCATACATTGGCACCATAACTGCACGATTTGCGTATGCAGCAAAATCAGTTATCAAATATCTAGACATATTCTGAGAATATATACCTATATTTTCTTGAGGCTTAACGTCCATTTCAGCCATAGCTTGCGCTGCCATCATGACTTTGACAGACAGCTCATTCCACGACATATTCCTCCATCTATCTTTTGAGGATTGATACTTCAGAGCCGTTCTGTTTTTATACTTCTTCGCTTGAAGATGAATTAGTTCTCCTAAATGAATAATTTCCATTGTCACTTTGTTTTACAATTCAAAGTTAAACTAATTAATAGAGAATAAAGACTAAATTATGAGAGTATTTTCAATTTATAAATAATTAGGTGTATATTTGCATGTAATTATTTCGCTTAACAATCTATAAACTTGGAGCTTAATTAACTAGACTTAACGTGCAAATATATACATCAATTCAACAATAGTATTATTTTTGCTACCGAATATGAAAAAATCTATCAACATATATATTGTCTTCAGCCTTGCTTTTATAACTGCAGTCATGGCACAAGAGAACTATGCAGACAACTCTAATACACCACAGAGGAGTTCTGTATATCTTATGCCAAATGTATATCCTGCGATTATTATTGATGGCGACACTATAGCCTGTATGGGGCTTAAGGATTTTATTAAATACTCACCACTACGATTTGTAAATAACAAACAGCAATCTGAATATTCTCGCCTTATTAGAGATGTAAAAAAAACATTGCCTTACGCTAAAGAGATTGCAATGATAATTACCGAAACTTACGAATATATGGAAACTCTTCCAGATGAGAAGGCTAGGCAAAATCATCTTAACAAAATGGAGAAATACCTTTTTGATGCATACAAGCCTAAAATGAGTAAGCTAACAAGATCGCAAGGGCAATTGCTAATTAAATTAGTAGATAGGGAAACTAATTCTTCATCTTATCACATAGTTGATGCATTTATGGGTTCAGGAAAGGCTGTGGCTTACAACTTTTTTGCAAGTATTTTTGGGAATAGTCTCAAAAAAAGATACAATCCCTTTGGTGACGATAGACTCACGGAACGCGCATGTGTACTAGTAGAACAGGGAGTTATTTGATATAAACACATCTTCCTTGAGTAGTAAATGAGATGAATCATCATCTTTAGAAAACACATTCATACCTATCATATACAAACACACCTAGAACATTTTTTGCTTCTTTTCCTTTTAATTAGTAACTTTGTGGCTAATAATACAACCATTTCATGTATCTAAATTTTTTAAAGGACTTCAAGCCTGCACTTTTCGATTCACTTAAGAATTATAATAGAGAAAAGTTCATGGCTGACTTAATGTCTGGCATCATAGTTGGTATTGCCGTAGCTCTCCCCTTAGCCATAGCTTTTGGTATTTCATCTGGTGTTACTCCCGAAAAAGGAATCATTACTGCAATTATTGCTGGGTTCATTATATCTCTACTAGGAGGTAGCAAAGTGCAAATTGGAGGCCCATCGGGTGCTTTTATAGTCATATCATACACTATCGTAGAACAATATGGAGTAACTGGTCTTGCCATTGCCACTGTCATTGCAGGAGTAATGCTGGTATTAATGGGAGTGTTAAAGTTGGGTAGTGTTATTAAATTCATGCCCTACCCTATCATAGTGGGGTTCACTAGTGGAATAGCAGTTACAATATTTTCCTCACAAATAAGCGACCTTTTAGGATTAAAGATGGAGTCGATACCAACAGAGTTTTTCGCAAAATGGGCTACATATTTTAAAAATATTGGCACTACAGACCTAATAACAGCACTAATAGGGATTGGCAGTATCGCAATAATATTTTTGACTCCAAAGTTTTTGAAAAAAATACCTGGCTCATTAATAGCAATTGTATTCATGACATTACTAGTTTTTTTTCTGAAAAAATATACCGATATAGGTGGCTTAGAAACAATTGGAGAAAGATTTACAATCAAAAGCCAACTTCCACAAGTAACACCCATCAAATTTAATATAGAAAGCATCAAGCTATTGTTTCCCTCGGCCTTTACTATTGCTATGCTAGTAGCCATAGAGTCACTACTTTCAGCCACAGTGGCTGATGGAATTATAGGAACCAAGCATAATTCTAATATGGAGCTTGTGGCACAAGGAGCAGCTAACATAATAACACCATTCTTTGGTGGAATCCCTGCTACTGGGGCATTGGCACGAACTGCAACAAATATTAATAATGGTGGTAGAACACCCATTGCTGGAATAACTAGTAGTGTTGTGATGTTATTGATGATGTTATTCTTAGGGGACTTAACCAAACACATACCTATGGCATGCCTTGCAGGAGTGTTGGTAGTAGTATCATATAATATGAGTGAGTGGAGATCATTTAAAATGCTTGCAAAACAATCAAAGGGCACATTGGCTATTTTGCTCACAACCTTCACACTTACAGTAGTCTTAGATATTACAATAGCAATTGAAGTTGGTTTGATACTGGCGGTATTTATTTTCATAAACAGAATGTCTAAAACTACCAACGTATCCGTAACTACAGATATTCTAGATATTTCAAAAGAGATAGAATCACACTCAGGAAACTTAGCTGACGAAGTGCTTCAACTACCAAAAGATGTTGAAGTTTATGAAATTGATGGTCCTTTTTTCTTTGGAGTAGCAAATAAGTTTGACGATATAATGAGACGAATAGGCTCAAAGACAAATTTTAGAATTATTAGAATGAGAAAAGTACCCTTTATTGATTCGACAGGATTGAACAACCTTGAAGCTCTATGCCTAAATTCTAAAAAAGAAAAAATACAAGTAATTCTTTCGGGGGTAAACGATCGAGTAAAAGAAAAAATAGAGTTATCTAAAATACCTAGTATTATAGGAACAGAAAACATATGTGCCAACATTCATCTAGCAGTGGAACGAGCAACAATGCTAAGCAATGAACTAGAGGCAAATAAAAAATAATAAACAAAACATCCCAACAAAATTGATGAACAACAAATCGTTACAACTTACAGACTGGCTTCCTACTACCAAAAAGGAGATGAACTTGCGTGGATGGGACTACGTGGATGTAATATTATTTTCTGGCGATGCCTATATCGATCACCCATCATTTGGTACAGCTGTAATCGGTCGATTACTTGAAAGCGAGGGGCTTAGAGTAGCTATAGTGCCACAACCAAACTGGAGAGATGATTTGCGAGACTTTAAAAAACTAGGAACTCCAAGAATGTTTTTTGCTGTGACAGCGGGAGTAATGGACTCAATGATAAATCACTATACTGCCAACAAAAGATTACGCTCTAACGATGCATACACACCTGATGGAAGAGCAGACATGCGTCCCGACAGAGCAATGACTGTATATTCTAATATATTAAAAGAGCTTTATCCTAATACACCAATAATTATTGGAGGTGTGGAGGGTTCATTAAGGCGAGTAACTCACTACGATTACTGGAGCGATTCACTACACAAAACAATATTAGCCGACACAAAAGCTGATTTATTGTTGTATGGTATGGGAGAACAACCATTGCGACAGCTTGTAGCAGAAATGAGAAAAGGTCGCAAAATTGGCGAGATATTCGATATACCTCAAACGGCCTTTCTTACACCTAAAGGCAATGCCCCCACAAACTTATTTAATAATAAGGATGAAATACTCTTTTCGCACGAAGAGTGCCTGAGAGACAAACTAAAACAAGCAAAAAACTTTAAGATTGTAGAGGAGCAGTCAAATAGGATGGTGGCCTCACGCATTCTACAAGATGTTGACAATAGCACACTTGTGATAAATCCAGCATTTAAACCAATGAGTGAGAGTGAAATAGATTCTTCATTTGACTTACCCTACACACGTCTGCCACACCCAAAATATCGTAGCAAGCACATACCTGCATATGAAATGATTAAATTCTCGGTAAATCTACACCGAGGGTGCTTTGGAGGGTGTTCGTTCTGCACAATATCTGCACATCAAGGAAAATTTATTGCTTCACGATCTAAACGTTCAATACTTGAGGAGGTGGAGAAGATAACCAACTTACCCGACTTTAAAGGATATATAAATGACTTAGGCGGTCCTTCTGCAAATATGTATAGAATGCAGGGCATAGATTTGAACATTTGTGAGAAATGTAAGCGCCCTTCATGTATCTTTCCTAAAGTATGCAACAACCTAAACACTGATCATAGCGATTTATTAGATATATATCGTTCAGTTGATGCTATACCTAAAGTAAAAAAATCATTCATAGGTAGTGGGGTAAGATACGATATGCTACTACATAAAAGCAAAGATGAAGCAACTAATAAAGCAGCTGATGAATACACAACAGAGCTTATTACCAAGCACGTATCAGGACGGCTAAAAGTGGCTCCAGAGCATACATCTGAACAGACTCTTAATGTAATGCGCAAACAACCATTTAGTCACTTTCAACAATTCAAAAAAAAGTTTGACAGTCTTAATAAGAAACACAATCTCAATCAGCAGCTTATTCCCTACTTTATATCATCTCATCCAGGATGCACTAGCGAAGATATGGCCGAACTAGCAACTATAACTAAGAATCTAAATTTTAAACTAGAGCAAATTCAAGACTTTACTCCCTCACCCATGACATTAGCCACAGAAATTTACTATACTGGTTATCATCCCTACACACTTGAAAAGATGTACACCGCTAAAACGGATTCTGAAAAAAGAGGACAACACCAGTTTTTCTTTTGGTATCAAAAAGAGAATCGAAATAAAATTATTTCAGAACTAAAACGAATGAAAAGAGAGGACTTAATTGAAAAACTATACCCTCCAAGATAATTATTGTTAAATAACAAAGATTTCACGCTTTGCATGCAACACTTTTAGAGGTTCTACATCTAGTATATATACAGAACCAAATAAAAAAAGTGAAAAAATATGAGAGCACAGAGTATTGGATTATTTATTTTGTTATTAACATTAATTTCATGTAACAACAAAGACGGTTATTCTCTAGGGGATTTCCAAGTTAGTATTGCAACAATAATACTAGAAGGCGAGAATAGTTATTCTATTTTACTAGATAATGGTAAGAAACTATGGCCATCAGTATCAGATATTAAATACAAGCCAAAAGATAACCAAAGAGCATTTGTAAACTACACACTACTTTCTGACAAATATGACAAATTTGATCATATTGTGAAAGTGAATGCAATTTGGAATATTCTTACTAAAGATATCATAGATTTAACCGAAGAAAAGGAAAAGGAAATAGGAAATGACCCCGTTGAAACAAATTTTATATGGATAGCGAATGATTTTCTAAACATCGACTTCATGTTCAACTATGGTGCAGAACGCCCCCATTACATTAATTTGGTAAACAACAAAACGATACCCCAAGGTGAAGATGATGAAGTAATTGAACTTGAATTCAGACATAATTCATATAACAGTCAAAATCCTAAATTCTCTACAGAGGGGTTAGTTAGTTTCAATATTAAATCTCTACAACGAGACGATAGAGACTCGGTGAAGCTTAAAATTAAGGTAAAAGAATTAGATAAAGTGACAACTCACGATATTACATACAAGTATAACTTAGGAAACTCAGAAAATTCATACATTGAAACCCCAATATTAGTTGTGGCTTCAGACGAATACTATTAAAATATAAAAAACCACTATTCATGTAAGCACTATTTCTTATATGACTTTTTGATTTTGTTAAACTGGCAAAGCCCTGTGAAGTGCTTTGCCAGTTGTATTATATATCGTACTTATTTTAGCCTATCTAGTTTTAATAGTAAGTTCAGTTTTGTCAAATGCCGTACAATTAATTGTAACAGAAGCCCCTTTCTTAGTTTTATCAATTACCTCTGCGTACATTACCATACCATCATCAAATCCATCTGCTGATATTTTCATTTGCTTTGGCATCTTAGAATGACTATTATTAAATATTTTAGAGAAAGAAACCTCAGTATCTTTTGCCACATATACAGTCATTTTATATTCATCATTTTCCACTAGCCTACCCACACAGTCATAACCTAGAAACGTTTTATTAGGCAAGTTCGTTATTTTCACATTTGCAACCTCATCGCTTTCCACATCATTCGGAATCGACATCTCAGTAGCAATTGCCTTATCCCCCACAAAAGTAATTAGAGCCTTATTTTCCTCATCAAATACCATTGTAATGTCATTTGCAAAATTAAATTTTGCCCCCATGTATGAATTGTTTGAACTCAAATAATAATCAACTGGAAGATCCTTTTCATCAGTAACCATATTCAAACTATAAATATAATCGAAGTTATAAGAAGCAGGAAGAGTTTCAATATCTTTCACACTACCAATCTGGCTCATAATATCTCCCCAGTCTGCACCTAAAGCACCATCCACAGTTCCAGCAATTTGGTCTGACACTTTGTCAGAAACACTATCAGCTACTTTGTTAGCTGTTTTATCTATTATTGCTTCCGTTGTTTTGTCAACTATTTGCTTCTTTAAGTTCTTTAGAAATTGCGCCTCAACATTAAGAGACAATCCCAAAAAAACTGTGATAATAATTACAAATCTTGTCTTCTGCATATTTCAAAATTATTAGTGAATAAATTATTATATCGCTGTAAATCAAATTAATTAAAAGTATCTATAAGGCCAATACGCATTAATTCTATAACATGAGCCATCATCAAATTGTTTTGAGCTGTATTAATCAAAATAGCTTTAAAAAAATCAGACTCTTCATGTGCCATGCAGTGCCAGAAGCACCTTACTTAAAGCAACTGACCAACTTTAGGCTAATGCATACTCATTTTTTTATGTTTTACAGCATATTTTATTTTTTGTTTATGTTGCAATAGCAGACTACTTTTGCTAATCAGGACAGTACAGAACAGCATTGATAAAATCATGAAATTAAAGTTTAATAATAGAGAAACAAAGGTTCAACAGCTTGCCGATTACATAGAGGGTGAAATTTATAGACAATCGTTGAAGATAGGTGATAAGCTTCCGTCCATTAATGAGCTTAGCACTGAGCATGGAGTATCTCGCGACACTGTATTTAAGTCTTTAATGAAACTAAAAGAGCGAGGACTGATTGACTCCATACATGGCAAGAACTATTTTGTTTCCAATCAATCGTCTAATATTCTACTTCTTCTTGATAGATATTCACCGTTTAAGGAGGAGCTATACAACAGCTTGGTGAATAGGCTACCCGATAATTATAAAACAGACCTTTGGTTTCATCAATACAATAAACATTTATTCGACACCATATTGGATGAATCAATAGGAAGATACAGCAAGTATATCGTAATGAACTATAATAACGAAATACTATCTCCTAAATTATCAGAAATACCAAGAGATAAGTTGTTGCTAATTGACTTTGGTAATTTTGATAAGAAAGAATACTCGTATATTTGTCAAAACTTTGATGAGCAGCTGTACAGCGCATTGGAATCGATAAAAGATGATTTAACGAAATACAATAAATTAATATTCATACTTAACATCAACCATCCTCATCCACAAAGCAGTAGAGACTTTTTTGTTAAATTTTGCAGAGACAATAGCTTGAACTATGAAACTCTTAATGAGGTACCCTATAGTATTGAAAAGGGATGCTGCTATATTATTATAAAACAGATTGATGTGGTGGAGACAATAAAGAATGCAAAACACGACAAAATGGAAATGGGTATAGACTTTGGTGTAATAGCTTACAACGAAAATCCATTCTACGAAATAATAGGCGAAGGAGTGTCAAGCATCGGTATAAACTGGAAAGATATGGGAATGCTTGCAGCAGAATTTATTACAACAGGAAAAAAGACTCAAACATATCTAAATACGATTATAAACAAAAGAAAATCTTTTTAATAAAAACATACCTAAAACAATCAAAAATGAATAAGTATCCTAAAATTGGTATCCGTCCCACAATTGACGGACGACAAGGAGGAGTAAGAGAAAGCCTCGAAGAAAAAACTATGAGCCTAGCCAATGCCGTGGCTAAGCTAATAAGTAGCAACCTAAAAAATGGTGATGGAAGCCCAGTTGAGTGTGTCATATCAGATACCACCATAGGCAGAGTGGCAGAATCAGCAGCATGCGCAGCTAAATTTGAACGTGAAGGTGTAGGAAGTACAATCACCGTAACATCTTGCTGGTGCTATGGATCAGAAACTATGGATATGCATCCACATCACCCTAAGGCTGTATGGGGTTTTAACGGAACTGAGCGCCCAGGAGCAGTATATCTAGCTGCAGTGCTAGCAGGACATGCACAAAAAGGACTACCAGCATTTGGAATTTATGGACGAGATGTGCAAGACCTTAGCGACAACTCAATACCAGAAGATGTGGCCGAAAAACTACTCAGATTTGCCCGAGCTGCACAAGCAGTAGCAACACTTAGAGGCAAATCATACCTATCAATTGGTAGCGTATCAATGGGGATAGCAGGATCAATAGTTAATCCTGATTTCTTCCAAGAATATTTAGGAATGCGCACCGAATCGGTTGACTCAACTGAAATACTTAGACGAATAGATGAAGGCATTTATGACAAAGAGGAGTTTGAAAAAGCAATGGCATGGACTGAGAAGTATTGCAAATCAAACGAGGGTGAGGACTTTAACCCTGAACATAAAATAAAAGACAGAAAGGGCAAAGATGCCGATTGGGAATTTGTGGTGAAGATGACAATAATTATGCGTGACCTAATGACTGGAAACCCAAGACTAAAAGAAAAGGGCTTTCTAGAAGAAGCAATTGGGCACAATGCAATTATTGCAGGATTCCAAGGACAAAGACAATGGACCGACTATCTGCCTAACGGAGACTTCTCGGAATCAATACTAAATAGCTCTTTTGATTGGAACGGAATACGTGAATCATTCACAGTAGCAACAGAAAACGATGCCCTTAATGGAGTATCTATGATACTTGGGCACCTATTAACTAATACTGCACAACTATTCTCGGACGTAAGAACTTATTGGAGCCCCGAAGCAGTAAAACGAGTTACGGGTAAAGAACTTACTGGTTTGGCAAAGAATGGTATTATTCATCTTATCAACTCAGGCTCTACCACATTAGACGGAACAGGACAACAAAGAAAAGATGGCAAACCCGCACTAAAACCATTTTGGGAAATAACAGAACAAGAGATGGAGAAATGCTTGGAAGCAACAACATGGTATCCAGCCAATCGTGACTACTTCCGTGGTGGTGGTTATTCTTCAAACTTCCTATCGGAGGGGGGCATGCCTGTAACTATGTGCAGAATAAACTTAGTGAAAGGGCAAGGACCTGTTTTGCAAATTGCTGAAGGTTGGACAGTGGAAATAGATGCTGATGTACATACTCTTTTAGACCAACGCACTGATAAAACATGGCCTACTACTTGGTTTGTGCCTCGTCTGGATGAGAGCAAAGTTCCATTTAAAGATGTTTATTCAGTAATGAATCATTGGGGAGCAAATCATGGAGCAATAAGCTACGGACACATCGGACAAGACTTGATTACAGCAGCGTCCATACTACGCATACCTGTTAACATGCATAATGTGGATGATAGCAAAATATTCCGACCTGCAGCTTGGAATGCTTTCGGAATGGACAAAGAAGGAGCAGACTATCGTGCTTGCCAAAACTTTGGCCCAATATATAAATAACTAAAACTGCAGAAGATATTTTTAGAATGGAGGCATATAAATATGTGTCTCCATATCTTCTGCTATTTATAACATTACATCTTTTTTTATTTAAACTCCCCTCCATACAATGAAACCAAAAGTAGTAGAAAAGAAATACATATTTCCATTCATCCTCATTACCAGCCTATTTGCACTATGGGGTTTTGCCAATGACATAACAAATCCACTAGTAGCAGCATTTCAAACCATTATGGAGCTTCCCGCCAAACAAGCATCATTAGTGCAACTTGCTTTTTATGGAGGCTATGGCACTATGGCTATACCTGCAGCACTATTTATAAGAAAATATAGCTACAAAAAAGGTATCTTGCTTGGATTAGCTCTCTATGCAATAGGAGCATTCTTATTTATTCCAGCTGCAGCATTCGAGGAGTTCACCTTCTTCCTACTATCATTGTATATACTTACTTTTGGATTAGCGTTTCTTGAAACAACTGCCAACCCTTACGTCATATCGATGGGAGATGAAGAAACATCAACACGAAGACTTAACCTAGCACAATCATTCAATCCGATGGGCTCATTGATGGGAATGTTTATTGCTTCAAACTATGTATTAACATCATTAAAATCGGAGGCTAGAGATAGCGCTGGCAATTTAGTGTTCTCTACACTAAGCGAAGTAGAAAAAGCTGCAATACGTACTCACGATTTATCAATCATTCGAAACCCATATGTAATCATAGGAGCTATTGTAGTATTGGTGTTCATAATTATTGCCATTACCAAGATGCCCAATACCCAATTAAGCAAAAAAAAGAGTGACGACTCGGCAAGAGCCTGCGCCAAGAGATTATTCAAAAACCATAACTACCGTGAAGGTGTGATAGCTCAATTCTTTTATGTGGCTGCACAAATAATGTGTTGGACATTTATCATACAATATGCTGAAAATATTGGAATACCAAAGGCAATAGGACAACGATATAATATACTTGCAATGGTGCTGTTTTTATCGAGCCGATTTATAGCTACATATTTGATGAAATATATAAAACCATCACTTATGCTAGTAGTATTTGCAGTAGGTGCAACTCTTACCACATCGGGAGTAATATTTATTGGCGGAATGACGGGGCTATACTGCTTAGTTGCTACCTCTATTTTCATGTCATTGATGTTCCCCACAATATATGGAATAGCATTAAAAGGACTGAGAGAAGACTCCACCCTTGGTGCTGCTGGGTTAGTTATGGCTATTGTAGGGGGTGCATTAATGCCTCCATTGCAAGGGACAATAATAGACTTAGGAACTGTGGCTTGGCTACCTGCAGTAAATGCCTCTTTTATTTTGCCCTTCACATGCTTTGTGGCAATATTTATTTATGGCAAAAGAACGTTGAGACGAGAAGCAATGAACTAGGCTATTAAAAGAGTATTTATATACCACTTAGTGCATGCCTTTTGAGGACATGCACTTTTTGCATTTATTGCAATTTAACAATATAGAATTTCTCACCCACAACAATGTTAACTAAATTAACAGCACAAAAAACATCACAGTTAAAATATTAACCAAAAAGAGACCCCGAAAACAATCAACTACCACATAATCAGCTACAAATCATTATATCAATTGTAAAACTTACCTAAACTTACAGCAATCCCAACGTTGGGATTAGTACTTTCAAAAAAAATCATTATCATCCCAACGTTGGGATGAGAGTTTTTCGATAGTTTTCATACTATTTCAAGGTTGGGTAGGTCACTTTTGCTTATATTTTGTCATCAAAACATTAATGTATGTTATAAATAAGGGTAAAAAGAGCAATCCCAACGTTGGGATTAGTATGTTTGAAAATATTTAATGCCATCCCAACGTTGGGATGACATTAAATAATTCCTGCAACTCCAAAATCAACCTTGAAATGAGATTAAAAACTTTCATTTATCCTCATTTCAATGTTGGGACAAGAGTACTCAAAACAAAATACTGTTAAATCATTCACAAATTGGGGTATATTATTAACTATATCCATCATCCCAACGTTGGGGCGACAATAATTTATTTTGGGAATTATAAAACCAACATTGGTTTTTGTTCAATTATTTTCAGAAGTAGTAAAACCAATGTTGGGATAACAATAATTATTTTTGGAAA
>JAAYFB010000040.1 GCA_012728465.1 Proteiniphilum sp.
CCTATTTATGCGCATCATTAGAGCAAACATAGATGCAATTGGCTTTTCACGATGGTACACCACCAATGCCATTGGTTTATAATATGAGATATTGCTATACCAATCGAAAGAGGATGAGAAATGAAAGAAGTTTATATCCTTCAATACTGGAAGCTCATCCTTACTGTAATATGTTCTTACTTGATACTCCATTATTTACTGATATGTACAAAAATAAAACAAAATATTGATAATCAACAAATAAATGTCCCCTAATATGTATATTTTTGTAAAATAAACTTGAAATATCTAACACATCCACAACATGCTTATATTTTTATTGACACAACACCTCAATCAATATTAGATAACAACATAAACTTACATCTTAATTTATTAACTTTGTGGCTTAAACAAAAAGAACAAAAAACTTACTATGTCAAAGAAAATTCTTGTAACGGGAGGAACTGGATACATTGGTTCGCACACCGTAGTAGAACTGCAACAAGCAGGGTATGAAGTTGTAATCATTGACAACTTGTCCAACTCAAACGCTGAAGTTATTGATGGTATCGTAAAGATAACTGGTATTAGACCAACTTTCGAGAAGATAGACCTCGTAGATATGGATGCATTAAAAGATGTATTGAACAGACACAAAGGCATCGATGGAATAATACACTTTGCTGCTAGCAAAGCAGTTGGTGAGTCGGTTCAAAAGCCACTTTTGTATTACAAAAACAATCTTGTTTCACTAACAAACTTGCTTGAGCTAATGCCCGAGCATAACATTAAAGGCATTGTGTTTTCATCATCATGCACCGTATATGGTGAGCCTGACCAAAACCCTATCGACGAAAGTGCACCTATCAAACCTGCTACCTCTCCATATGGAAATACTAAGCAAATTAACGAAGAGATAATAAATGATTTTGTTCATTCGGGTGCACCCATTAAAAGTATCATTTTAAGATATTTCAACCCAATCGGAGCCCATCCATCTGGCGAAATTGGCGAGCTACCACTTGGTGTACCTCAAAATCTTGTTCCTTTTATTACACAAACAGGAATGGGCATTCGCGAACAACTAAGCGTATTTGGTGATGACTACGACACACCTGACGGATCATGCATTCGCGATTTCATCAATGTAGTGGACTTATCTAAAGCGCATGTTATAGCTATTGAGCGCATGCTTGAAAACAAGAGTGACGAAAAAGTAGAAATTTTCAATCTAGGTACTGGTATTGGCCTATCTGTGCTAGAGTTAATTTCAGTTTTTGAAAAGGTTTCAGGAAAAAGTCTAAACTACAAAATTGCTCCTAGACGAGAAGGAGACATTGAAAAGATTTGGGCTCAAGCAGACAAAGCAAACAATGTGTTGGGTTGGAAAGCAAACGAAACAATTGATGACACCATGGCCTCGGCATGGAAGTGGCAATTAAAGCTTCGCGAAAAAAACATTATTTGATACGATATTGCATATACACACATGCAAATACTAGATTAATAATATTAGCCCCCTTATTTTTCAAGATTATTCTTGCTTAAGAAAGGGGGCTTTTTGCTACAAACATACATGATTATTGGCCTCTCACTCTATTTTCATCTATCTGTGAGGATATTAAAATAAAATCATGTATTTTTGTAGTTACTAAAAA
>JAAYFB010000041.1 GCA_012728465.1 Proteiniphilum sp.
AGATGAACTAAACCTAAGCGGTCTATTTAAAGTGAAACTCGATTCGATACCAATTAATAATGACTATTTATTTTGGAGAGAAAACAGAAAAATACCTCTACAAGCTAAAGAATTAGATGTAATAGCTAACTATAATAAAGAGCAACAAAAAAAATTAGAGGAAAAAAGAAAAAGGGACTCAACCCGCAACAACAATAACAAAGCACAAACTCTTGCCAAAAACTTAGTTCTCGACTCGAAGTACAAAGTGAAATCTACAATGATAGGTTATAGCGGACTATTAAATCCATTAATGCTTGGATACTCAAGTATTGATGGCATTACATACCGACAAAAATTATCACTCAGCTATTCGATGAGTAGGAGCCGTAGCTACAAAGTAAGTGCCTTTGCATCAATTTATACGAAAAAAAAAGATATACGTGCAGATATTACCAACACATGGAATTATGAACCCTATTATCAAGGGAATATATCCCTGTCCGTAGGCATCGGTACACCATCATACAGCTCTCTATTTTTGGATGACGTGCAGCAAGAATTGGAAAATAGTGGCGTTGTTTTCGATGACCTATCGGTAGAATATTACAGAGACTACTATGCAAAACTATTTAATGACTATGAACTATTTAATGGATTTGTTACGACAATTGGAACAGAGTTTCACATCAGAAAACCTAGGAAGAAAAATTTTGACATTGAAGACCAATTAAAATCATCCTCAATAAATAATAGTCTTGGTAGGCTTTTGTATAGCAAGAGATCCTTCTCTCCTTACGTAAGATTAAGATGGACACCCAAACAATACTACAGATACGAAGGAAGACAAAAAATATATGTACGCTCCTATTATCCTACGTTTAAAATAGAATTTGCAAAAGCAATACCCGACATCATCGGCAGTAGCTCTAAATACTACAGAGCCGAAGTTGACATAAGCCAAAACATACAAATGGGACTAATGAGCTCCATAAAATATCATGTAGGCGTAGGAAAATTTTTCAACAGAGGCTCCGAATATTTCGCAGACTTTTCATTTTTTGCTCGCAATGCCTACCCCGAAAATTGGGACGATGGCATTGGAGGCTCTTTCAACCTGCTTAACCGACACTTATACAACGCTTCCGATCAATACATGCAAGCTCACGTAATGATAGAAACGCCATTCATGATTTTAAGGAATATACCAATCATATCTGAGTACATCAATAGAGAAAGAATTTATGTTAGCCAACTTCTGACTCCGCACATCAAGTCATACACCGAGTTAGGATATGGCGTTGGGAACAGATATTTCACCAAAGCTAATGCTGCAGTGTTTACCTCTTTTCAAAAACTTAAGTTCAAAGAGATAGGTGTAAAGGTGGCTTTTGAATTGTAAGAAGGTCATCTATCCACAAAAATATCTTATGTTGAAAAATAAGTGATCATTCGCAATTAATAGTGTTAGCCTCTATATTAATGGACTTCACTGAAAATCTTAAATGCAATCATCCCAGATCCAACACCATACACACCCAATCAATGTTAATATTGTGTGTAAATTTGCTAATTCAATATCATTTAAAAGTGATTTTTTCAAGTCTCAAAAGATAGCATTGCCATTAACGTTCTGTTTTGACTGGTTTTCAATAAAATCATTGTCAATCACAAGTCACTTCCAGTGAAAGTGAACTAAAATAATGATAATTAGCTTTATAAATGATAGTTTTATATTTAAAGTGAAGCATTTACAATGTTGTAAATGGACCAAATTTTAGATTTTCATGCATTTACCATTTGGTAAATGGACCAGAATTTGGATTTTCATGCATTTACCATTTGGTAAATGGACCAGAATTTGGATTTTGGAGCATTTACCATTTGGTAAATGCATCGTTTCGTCCTAAAAACGATGAATGACAGATGATACTAATATTACATTTTTTAAAAAACTTCCAATATCATTACACATTGATATTGAATTAAAAAAGGAGTAGTAAATAATGAATATAAATGACGATGAGGAAAGAAAAAATATGTAGAAAATAAAACAAAATGGCATTGCTTGAAATAAAAAAAGCAAAATGAAAAGTGTGATAGGTATTAAAAAATATATTTAAGTAAACAAAAGGCATTGGACTACAAATATTCCAATGCCTTTTTAATATCTTCAATTAAGCTATCCACATCTTCCAACCCCACTGATAGCCTCATGCTTGTATCTCGAACATCCATCTCAGCACGCTGCTGCTTGCTAAATCCTACATAAATCGTACTAGCGGGATGAAGTATCAACGAGCGATTGTCAAACAAATTGGTAGCACGACGAATCAATTTTAAATGCTTGATAAACTCGAAGCATTTATCCTTAGACTGTAAATCAAAAATAAGCATCGCTCCGGGAGTGTCTCCGAACTGCGATAAGCTTATCAAATAATCAGAGTGAGTATCTAAGCCAGGATAACCAACAGATGCAACCTCAGGCAATTCACGAAGCATTAGTGCAAGTTGTTTGCAAGTTTTTGATTGCCTCTCGTACCTCACTCCCATTGACTCTAGTCCGAGCGACTGCATATATGCAGTTTGAGGAGTCATGTAAGCACCAATGTTTCTGTGTATCTCCTTTCGGAGCTTATAGTTGAATGAAGAAAATGAATTGTCCGAAACAGTCTTTAGCTTAGGCGAATATGACCAATCAAACTTGCCATAGTCAATTATTAGTCCGCCCAAAGAAGTGCCCCCTCCCGAAATATATTTAGTGCTTGAAATAACATCAATATCTATCCCAAATTGGGACGAAGTGAATGACGAAAATGGTATTAGGGTTGTATCTGCAACAAAAGGCACTTTATTACGATGTGCTATCTCACTCAATTTATTTAAATCGACAATTTCCATTTGAGGATTTGTAATAATTTCAGCAAATAATGCACAAGTATTTTTATCTATTGCCAATTCAACCGCTGCGAAATCTTTTAGGTCAACAAACCTTGTTTCAACTCCAAAGTCTCGTAACGTATTCACAAAAAAGGAATAAGTATTACCAAACAGCTTGTTGGATGTAACAATATTGCATCCACTCCATGCTAGCGTAAAAAATGTATTACTAATAGCCGCCATGCCCGAATTAAGGGCAGTAACACCATATGCACCAGTAATTGCTCTTACTCTATCTTCAAAATGCTGAACAGTAGGATTAGTAACCCGTGAATATACATGGTCGTCAATTGCTCCACTAAAAGCCAACTCCATACTCTCTGCTGTTTCAAATTCAAAAGCCAAGCTATTGTATATTGGCATTGACAGCGAACCATATCCATCAGGTTTAGGGTATCTCAGTGCCAGCAATTTAGCTTCATATTCCTTATTTGTCATTTTTTTGCCAATTAATTTATTTCGGCAAAGATACGATGGAATATGAAAACAAATAATAAATTCATTAATGATTAAAATAATAATATGTCGAATTAACCTACTTTGTTGAATTGAAATAACATTTTCGGACATTCGCATCCCTAAAGACAAAAAAACTACTATCTTTGTCATCAAACAGAAAGATAAATATGTTTTCAAAAGCCTGTGAATACGGAATAAGAGCTATGCTATACATTGCAGAGCAATCGGAGAATGATAATAGAGTAAATATCAAAGAAATATCGGCAGCTATTGACTCTCCAGAAGCTTTTACTGCAAAGGTATTGCAACAACTAGCACGAAATGGAATTGTTGATTCATTAAAAGGACCAACAGGCGGTTTCTCAATTATCAAAGACAGGCTAGACGAAATAAAGCTGCAGGATATAGTATATGCTATTGATGGAGATCAAATATACAAAGGATGTGGACTAGGACTACCAAAGTGCAATGACGAAAGACCATGTCCCGTTCATCATAAATATGCAGCCGTAAGAGATGAACTTGAGGCTATGCTTGAGACAACTACTCTGAAAGAGTTGGCCTTTGGACTTAATAAAGGACTTACCTTCTTAAAAAGGTAGTCCCCTTTTTTTAAAATCATTTCGGACATATCTATCTCAATATATAATTTAACAATAACCAATAACAGCTTATCAATAATGAGATCAACGAAATACCCTGTAACAATAGCACTAACTTTTCTTTGGATTGGCTTTGTATGTGCCATTAGCTTCATGGAGGCATGGCTTAAGTTTCAAGCTCCTGGCATAACTTTGGAGTTAGGATTAGGAATTGGCAAGCTGGTATTTAATGCACTCAACAAAGTTGAATGGGCATTGGCTATTATCATCATTATACATACATTAATATCTAGACAGAGTATTTTTAAAGGCAAATATCTATTGATATCATTAGTAGTATTTATTCTAACAATACAATCGTTTTGGTTATTACCCGCATTATTTGAAAGAGCTAATATGCATATAGAGGCTCAAAGTGTTTCGTCAAGTTCATTTGCGCACTACACTTACATCGCCGTAGAAGTAATAAAGATTATTGCTCTTACCTTATTCGGAGTGTCACTCTTACGTAATAAATAGACCCTATTAACAACAAATGCGATACCAAATATCGCAATATTTTAAAATTCACAGTATTATGAGTATTACAAAAAATAGCAACATCGGAAAACTAGTAGCGGAAAACTATCGCTATGCAACAGTATTTAAAACTGCAGGTATTGACTTTTGCTGCAACGGAAACAGAACAATAGAAGATGCATGTGCAAAAGGAGAAATTGACGCTGATGAACTCATCAATGATCTAAATAATGCAGCTACACAAGGCAGTTCGGGTGGAGAAATTGACTACCGAACTTGGCCATTAGATCTTTTGGCTGACTATATCGAGAAGACTCACCACAGATATGTAGAGACAAAAATAGTAGAAATAACTCCTTACCTAAATAAAGTAATGAGAGTTCACGGTGACAATCATCCAGAGCTATTAGAGATTGGAGAGCTTTTCTTTCAATCGGCTAAAGATTTATCAGCCCATTTGGTAAAAGAAGAAGGAATACTATTCCCACACATCAGAAACATGGTAGCTGCACAAATCAAAAATGCTCCACTTCCAGAAACTTCGTTCGGCGAAGTAAAGAATCCTATTGAAGTGATGTTTATGGAGCACGATAATGAGGGCGAACGCTTCCGTAAGATAGCAGCACTATCCGACAACTATACACCACCTGCAGATGCTTGCGGAACGTACAGAGTAACATTCTCTCTTATAGAGGAGTTTGAAAATGATTTGCACAAACATATTCATTTAGAGAACAATATTCTTTTCCCAAAAGCAATAGAATTGGAAAAGGCATTTGCAGAAGCAAACTAATATAGGTATTAGTATTACACAGCTCATTACGAAAGGCTTGCGGGATTTATCTTGCAAGCCTTTTCATATGATACGCATTAATACACAAAAAGGATGCTCCATCAGGAACATCCTATTGTTTTTTGATAAGTATTGTATTTATTATACTCTAAAACTTATACCCTAATGTGATAATACCCCTAACTGAATTATTTTTCAACTCAAATGGAGCGGCATCTATGGATAGATTACCTGCATCATTATATACATTTGGGAAAGGATACAAATCATCCTTTTGAGTTTGATAAACCATTGCTAGGTCAACATAAAACTCTTTTGTAAATCTATAGCCCAAACCTGCTGTGTAGTAGTTACTATCACCCTCAATTCTAAATATTGTATTGGAGCCAGACACACCTGGGTTACCATCGCTTACGAAGTCAGAGTTGAAAGGATTTTGCATCCATGCATATCCCAATCGTGCAGATAGTTGTTGATTAAATCTGTACTCAGCTCCTAAACGAAGCGTTGAAGTTACCTTAAAGTCCTCACTTATATATTGATTATCATAATCATAAAAACTTTGGTTTGAAGCACCTGCTGGTACTTTTAGTTTCATATTTCTATAATCTGTCAACTCATAGTCAGCACTCAATATAAAATTGCTGCCTAAAACAGATGCTGCACTGAACACCCATTTACTTGGTGTTCTCAAATCATAGTAGTTTGAGAATCTTGCAGAGGAGGTTACTCCTTTTTCATAATCTGGATCAGCAATATATGCTCCCATATCATCATCAAGATATGCATCATAAGACTCTGTCAAAGAATAAACAACTGGAGTGTGATAAGCAACACCCAATCTAAGTTCATGAATTGGTCGGTAGATAAGCCCTAGCTTTGCACCAATACCCGAGCCCTTAGTTATTACATTATTTCCTAAAGTGTATCCACCTTTAATTTTAGTTCCATCATCAAAATCTTCGAGAAACTCAGTATCTATATAAT
>JAAYFB010000284.1 GCA_012728465.1 Proteiniphilum sp.
AAATTAGTACCGAAACCCGAAATAGCAGATGCAATTTATGGCTATTATAATTAAGATGACGCTATTTAATAACATTACTTCACGCTTTGGGGCAGGGCAGAATGCTTGACAACAGACGTCATCTTATGGCTTAGCCGTATAAAAATAAAATAGTGAGCAAAGCAATCGTTATCATCATGAGTTTTGCAAAATAAAATAATACAATAAGACTCCCCATCCTATTGTATCGTATCATTGATGCTCTGGACGGAGTAAATCGTTGACTGTCTTAACAGGATTGAACGTGCTTATTGGGACCTCTACAAATATGGTTACCCAATCGCTCATCGCACCATTCCACAACCCTGGCCTTTCTAGCGCTTGAAGAGTTATACCATTTTTTGATTTTTGAGAAATAAACCCTGTGCTCTTATCGATATATTTAGTCAAATTGAATTTGTTGTTCTTATAACATTTCACACCACATACTATATCAACAGGGTTGAAGTGTGATCCATTCTTGAAAGCATTCATTGCATTTTCATCTTTGCTGTCTATTTGAGAGCTTTCCAATATTTGCAATGATGAAGTTCCGTCAGAATTTACGGTAATAAAAGGTCCTCCTCCTGGTTCGCCAACGTTTTTAACCATTCCACATACTCTAAATGGTCGGTCAAGCTTGGCAATCAAGTATTCTTTTAATTCAATGTCATTTGCAAAATTATTGTTGGGATGGAAAATATTGAGTTCTTTTTCAACAAATGTCAGTATTTCCTGTAGTTTGGCAGAGTCTGTCATGCCAGCTGTCATGTCAGTCAGATAGTTGTGGGCTCTTTTTTGTAATGTGACTAATACACCTGCCAAAAGTTGTTTGTATGTTACCTCCTCCTCTTTTAGTCTATCTGGTATTACATTATCGATGTTTTTTATAAAGATGATGTCTGAATCTATGTCATTCAAGTTTTCTATCAATGCACCATGTCCACCTGGTCTGAATAATAAGCTGCCATCTGTGTTTCTAAATGGCTCATTGTTTATGTCAGCTGCCATTGTGTCAGTACTTGCATTTTGTAAACTGTAAGATACCTTGAAAGTGCTATTTAGTTTTTGTTCGTAGCTCGATTTTCGTGCTGCTACAAGTAACTCGAATAGTAGTTTGTGTTCTTCCGAAACGGTGAAATGTAGATTCACATTTCCGTTTTTATCTTTGGCATACATTGTGCCTTCTGTCATGTGTTCACCTATAGGTGTCCTGTTTCCTTCCTTATATTTATGAAATAAGATTAATCCTTTTGGTAGATTACCATAGTTAAGGCCCTCTGTCGAAAGTAGAGCTTCAATAATATTTTTATACTTTCCTGCATTTATAAGCTCGCGAGTAGAGGATCCAAACATTTTTCTGCATGTTTCGCTTAATGTTTCGTAGAATGCAAAATCGGATATATTATCAAAAAATATTTTCTCTGGTTTGGTCGTAGGAATTTCATATTCAGCATTCCAGAATTCAAATAGGTCTTTGAACATCCTGCTGGCAGCTCCAGAAGCTGGAACAAATTTGGTGACAGTATTGTCACCTTTAATATATTCATGCCATGCCTCTAAGTACTTTTTTTTATCATTTTCGGATAATGTCATGATGCCTTTGTCAAGAGATGCAGCACTTACAATCTGTAAGAATGGGAAGCCTGACTTGAAGTATTCTAGCTGTGTGTCAATCTCTTGCATCGAAATCCCCTTGTTTTGCAAAAGTAATAAGTCCTCTTTGGTAAACATAGTGCTTTGTGATTATTATAGTGATTTGTAAATAAATGCCACTACTTTGAGTGTAAAACATTCCAAAGGTAATGAAAACATTAAAGTATGAATTGTAATATAGGTTAAATATTGCCTAAGTTGTCAGTTTTTGCTCCTTTTGAAAAATCTGGCACAACCTTTGATATAGTATTAGTGTGACATTATATGTTGAATAATAAACAATAAAAAATATATTTATAATTATGGGAAAAATAATAGGAATTGACTTAGGAACTACAAACTCTTGTGTTTCGGTTATGGAAGGCAATGAGCCAGTTGTAATTCCAAATAATGAAGGAAAAAGAACTACTCCTTCTATTGTAGCATTTATTGATAATGGTGAGCGTAGGGTAGGTGATCCAGCAAAAAGACAGGCTATCACTAATCCAGAGCACACTATATATTCTATTAAAACTTTTATGGGAGAAACATTTGACCAAGCGTCTAAAGAGATAGGTCGAGTGCCATATAAAGTGGTTAAAGGAGATAATAATACTCCACGTGTAAATATTGATGGACAATTATATTCTCCTCAAGAGATTTCAGCTATCATTCTTCAAAAGATGAAGCAAACAGCTGAAGACTATCTAGGACAAGAGGTGAAAGAGGCAGTTATTACTGTTCCTGCTTATTTTAGTGACGCACAACGTCAGGCTACTAAAGAAGCAGGAGAGATTGCTGGCTTGTCGGTACGTCGTATTGTTAATGAGCCTACTGCAGCTTCATTGGCTTATGGTCTTGATAAGGCTCATAAAGATATGAAAATTGCAGTTTTCGACCTTGGTGGTGGTACATTTGATATCTCTATATTAGAGCTAGGCGATGGTGTATTTGAAGTAAAGTCAACTAATGGTGACACTCACCTTGGAGGTGATGACTTTGACCACGCTATTATTGACTGGTTGGCGCAAGAATTTTTGTCAGATGAAGGAATTGACTTGCGTAAAGACCCAATGGCGCTTCAACGCTTGAAAGAGGCAGCTGAAAAAGCCAAAATTGAGCTTTCAAGTTCTACTTCTACTGAAATCAATTTGCCATACATTATGCCAGTTAATGGTATTCCAAAGCACTTGGTGAAAACTCTTTCTCGTGCTAAGTTTGAGCAATTGACAGATTCATTAATACAAAAAGTGGTTGCTCCTTGTAAAACTGCATTGAAGGATGCTGGAATGAGTACTTCAGATATTGACGAAGTTATACTAGTTGGTGGTTCTACACGTATCCCAGCTGTTCAGCAAATCGTTGAGAAGATTTTCAATAAAGCTCCAAACAAAGGTGTAAACCCAGATGAGGTTGTAGCTCTTGGTGCTGCTATTCAAGGTGGTGTTCTTACTGGTGAGGTTCAAGACGTACTTCTGCTTGACGTAACTCCACTATCATTGGGTATTGAAACAATGGGTGGCGTGATGACTAAGTTGATCGATGCCAACACTACTATCCCAACTAAGAAGAGCGAGACTTTCTCAACGGCTTCAGATAATCAACCATCAGTACAAATTAACGTACTGCAAGGTGAGCGTTCGATGGCACGTGATAACAAACAGATTGGTGTATTTAACCTAGACGGTATTCCACCAGCACCACGTGGTACACCTCAAATTGAAGTAACTTTCGACATCGACTCTAACGGTATTCTTAGCGTAATGGCTAAAGATAAAGCAACTGGTAAAGAGCAAAAAATTCGTATTGAGGCATCTTCTGGTCTTAGCGATGAGGAGATCAACCGCATGAAGGAAGAGGCTGCAGCAAATGCTGAGTCGGACAAGCTTGAAAAAGAGCGTATTGATAAACTTAACGAAGCTGACTCTACTATCTTCCAAACTGAAAAGCAATTGAAAGAGTTTGGAGATAAAATTCCAGCAGACAAAAGAGCTTCTATAGATGCAGCTTTAGAGAAACTGAAAGAGGCTCATAAAGCTCAAAACATTGATGACATTAATACTTATCTTGCAGAGCTTAACACTGCTTTCCAAGCAGCATCGCAAGATATGTATAACGCAATGAACGATCAACAAGGTGGTGCAGCAAACCCAACTGGTGGCCAGCAAGATCAAGGTTCTAGCAATAATCAGGGCGATGATGTTACTGATGTGGACTTCGAAGAGGTGAAATAAGTTGTAATAAACAACGATAAGTAAACATTATAAAACCGCTGTAGGCTTAGTGCTTATGGCGGTTTTTGTTTGTCTAGATATATGGTTTACTAACAATTGGTGGTGATTATGGTGCATATGCCGATTGGTTGTTTGCCAACAGCAAGTTCACAAACCTAGAGGACTTGTTGCAGCTTTGATGAGCAGGGACAAGAAGAAGGATTTTTATCCTTGACGTTTTTTTTGGTTTACTCCAAAACCAACCTTGGTTTTGCCCCTTTTACCCCTATTTATAACGTTCCTTAACCGAAATGGGTGTTGATGAAGATGAAAAGTTGCTTTTCCAACCTCGAAATGGTATGAAAGTACCCCAAAAGTAGTAAAACCAAGATTGGTTTTATAGTGATTTTTTTTGAAAGTAGTAAAACCAAAGTTGGTTTTGCTGTAAGTTTAGGTAAGTTTTGCAATTACAATAATGAGTTACTCTTGATAATGTGATGGTTGAGTGTTTTTGGTGTCTGTTTTTGGTTAAAGTTTTAACATGGCTGTTTTTAGTGTTGTTAATTTGATTAACAGTATTTTTGAGGGGATAATAGTGAATGTTAAATTGAGGTTTGTGCTAATGGAGCTTCACGTGGTTTTGGTATTTCTCGTAACCATCTGTTAATAGTTTGTTGGGTTACTCCAATGTATGAGGCAATATGATTCCTTTGTGTCTTAACAAGCAGGCGAGGGTTGTTATCTATCAGCAATTTAAATCGTTCTAATTCATTACATCTCGAGTATGATATCTCCCGCCTTAGTTTATGCAGGTAGATTCAATCATATCCATTAATTTGGCAATCTCTTCATTCGATGACGCCATGATAAATTTTTCACGCATATCACGATTAAATCTATAGAGCACACAATCTGTTACTGCTTCAACTTTTAGCCTAGATGGGGTGCCTAAAACATACGACTCGTATGAGTTAACCACATCTCCCTCCCAAACAAAATCACACGTCACCTCTTTGCCTTCGTCATCGTAGCCATATTTGCGCACCAATCCCTTTTGGATATAAGCAAAATAAAATACTAAAATATTGTAACTAATATCTATTGTTGATATATTTGTAGATATTAAGGTTTGTGTGAGTATTACTTTTTTGATACAGATATTTATAAACACATTTTTTATTATGAAGTTAAAGCAAATATTTTTAATGTTTTTGTTTATTGGGTTCTCATTATCATCTTTTAGTCAAGTTGGCTTTGGAGAGTCGCAAAAGATAAACAGTAATTGGAAGTTTATACTTAATGATATTCCAGAAGCTAAGGAAAAAGATTTTAATGACTGGAGTTGGCAAAATGTTGATTTGCCCCATGACTGGAGTGTTAAGCAACAACTTAGCCCCACGCTAGCAAGCTGTATGGGGTATCTACCTGGTGGGATAGGGTGGTATCGCAAAGTAATTGATATGCCACGTAATGAGTTAAGTAATAAGGTTTATCTATATTTTGAGGGAGTGTATAATAGAAGTGAAGTATATTTTAATGGTCACTTATTGGGAAAACGCCCAAATGGATATGTTTCATTTATGTATGATGTAACGCCATATCTTGATGGGGATGGAGAAAATATTGTTGCAGTAAGAGTAGATCATAGCCAAGATGCCGACTCAAGGTGGTACACTGGTTCGGGAATATATCGTGATGTTTGGTTAGTACAATCTGAGTCCATTCATATTGCTCAGTGGGGTGTTTATGCATATCCTACCATTGAAAAGAATAATAGAGGAACTTTAAATATCGAGATAGAGCTCGAAAACGAAACTACGAATACTGAGCGACTGCAGGTTATTAGTGAGCTTTTTGATGAGAATGGTAAGTCAGTTGCTAGAAAGAGAGATAATATAAATGTGCCTTCAAATACTAAGGAGGTTCTATCAACATCATTAGCGCTACGCAATCCACACTTGTGGAGCACAGATAATCCTTATTTGTATAGCTTAAAGACTACAGTACTTAAGAGTGGTAAGGTGATTGATGAATCTACTACAACTACAGGGTTTAGGACGTTTACATTCGATCCGAATAAGGGATTTGCTCTAAATGATAATTGGATGAAGATGAAGGGTGTTTGTATTCACCATGATGCAGGAGTGTTAGGTGCAGCAGTTCCTCGCGAAGTATGGAAGAGGCGACTAATCAATCTTAAAGAAATAGGTGTAAATGCTATCAGAACAAGTCATAACCCACAGGCACCTGATCTTTATCAGCTATGTGATGAGCTTGGTATATTGGTTATGAATGAGGCATTTGATGAGTGGGAGTTTCCGAAGCGTAAGTGGCTAGAGGGCTGGAATGTTGGCAAACCAGGATTCGAAGGTGCGTTTGATTTCTTTGAGGAGTGGGGTGAAAAGGACTTAGAAGATATGGTAAGACGTGATCGTAATCATGTATCTATATTCGCTTGGAGCATAGGAAATGAAGTTGATTATCCTAATGATCCATACTCTCACAAAGTGTTAGATGGAGGAGCTGATACAGGATTTACTCAACCTATATTTGGAGGATTTAAGAAAGACGCACCCGATGCAATGCGATTGGGTGGAATAGCAAAACGATTAGTAGCTGTTGTGCAAAAGCATGATAAATCGCGTGCTACTACTGCAGGTTTGGCAGGTGTGGCTATGTCTAACGAAACAGAATATCCTGATGCTCTTGATATAGCGGGCTACAACTATACAGAAAGCATGTATGATTCAGATCATGCAAAATATCCAAAAAGAGTGATATATGGAAGTGAGAACAGGCATGAGCTCTCTGCATGGAAGCATGTGCGTGACAAAGGGTTTATTTTTGGACAGTTTCTTTGGACAGGTATCGACTACCTGGGTGAGTCGGGTAGATGGCCGTCTCGAGGTTTTTACTCGGGTCTATTAGATTTTGGTGGATTTATAAAACCACGTGGATATTTTAGACAATCACTTTGGACAGATAAGCCAATGGCATATTTAGGAACATATCCAACACCAGGCAAGGGAAGTGCAAATCAAATGAAGGATGTGTGGTCGCAATTGGAGTCTGAGAATACTAGCTCGTATGTAGAGAAAACACCATCTGTAGATGCATGGCCAATTTGGAACTATGACGTGGGGCAGATGATAAGAGTTGTAGCTTATACAAATGCTGCAAAAGCCAAGCTGCTGCTTAACAATAAAGAGGTCGGTGAAACTCAAAACTATAATGATGAAACAGGAATTATTTATTGGGATATACCTTTTGGTAACGGTGAGCTTAAGGTAGTCGGCTTGAATGAAAACAATCAAGAAATAAGTAGTTATACTATTAATTCATCTGGTAAGCCGCATAGTATTAGTGTTGTATCGGAGCCTCAAGTTATCAACAATGATGGAGTAGCTCAGGTGATTATTCAAATTGTTGATGAAAATGGTATTCCTGTAATGATTTCGGATAATGAGGTCGCTTGTCAAATAACAAATAATGGTGTGTTACTAGGATTGGAAGCTAGTAACAACTCAGATATGAGCGATTATACAGATAATAAACATCGAGTGTATCATGGACGTATGATAGCTTTCATTAAATCAGCAGAAGGCAATAGTAATGATATACAAGTTCGCTTTACTTCACCATGGATTAATTCGGCAGAAACATCCATTAAAGTTGTTGAAAGATGAGGCCAATAAGTATATCAATATTCATATCATTTTCTATTATTCTCTTTTCTGCCCCACTAAGTTTATATGGTCAGGGAGTAGCAGAAAAAGACCTTAATGCTTATCTGTTTGCTTATTTCACTGGAAATGATCCTGAGGAAGAAGCTGTTAATTTTGCAGTAAGTGTAGATGGATATAACTTTTATGCTCTTAATGACAATAAACCTATTATTAATTCAAAAGATATTAGCTCCGAGGCTGGTGTGCGTGATCCACATATAATCAGAACTGAGGATGGCAAATCATTCTTGATGGTGGTAACCGATATGCAGTCATCAAAAGGGTGGGAGTCTAATAGAGCAATGGTATTATTGAAATCGGATGATTTAATAAACTGGACTTCTAGTATTGTCAATATTCAAGATAGGTTTGATGGGCAAGATGATTTATTACGAGTATGGGCCCCTCAAACTATATACGATCATGAGGTAGGTAAATATATGGTGTATTGGTCTATGAAGCATGGTGATGGTCCCGACATCATATATTACTCATATGCGAATGATGATTTCTCTGATTTGGAAACAGAACCTAAACAGTTATTCTTCCCCAAATCTGGCAAGTCGTGTATAGATGGCGATATTGTGTTGAAAGATAGTGTGTATCATATGTTCTACAAAACTGAAGGGCATGGTAATGGTATTAAAAGGGCCATCACTTGTTCTCTAACCTCAGGTAAGTGGAAAGAGTTTGATAACTATGTTCAAAAAACTAATGAGTCCGTTGAAGGCTCTAGTGTTTACAAGTTGAATCATGAGAATAGATACATAATGATGTATGATGTGTACATAAAGGGAGAGTATCAATTTATTGAAAGTAACGATTTTATCGACTTCAATATTGTAGATAAAGAAATGTCTATGGATTTTAAGCCACGCCATGGCAGTATTGTATCTATTACAAATAGTGAGCTTAGGTGCCTTTATGAAAAATGGGGTAAACCTTCCAAAATAGAAGACATTGCAAATAATAATCCTGTGTTAGAGGGGTATTATGCAGATCCTGATATCATGTATTCTAATAAGACGGGCAAGTATTATATTTACCCTACAAGTGATGGCTATATGAATTGGGGAGGTTATTATTTTAAGGCGTTTTCGTCTGATAACCTTAAAGATTGGACAGATGAGGGGGTAATATTAGATTTAAAAAGTGATGTGTCATGGGCCGATCGAAACGCTTGGGCTCCTGATATTATTGAGAAGAGAGTAAGCAGAGATAAGTATGAGTATTATTACTATTTTACTGCAGCTCAAAAAATAGGAGTTGCTGTTTCTGACAATCCTACAGGGCCATTTGTAGATTCTGGCACACCACTAATAAGCTCTAAGCCAGAGGGAGTGAGCGGAGGTCAGGAAATAGATCCTAACGTGTTTTGGGATCCTAAAAGCAAGAGGAACTATTTGTATTGGGGAAATGGATATTTGGCTGTTGCGGAGCTAAATAAGGATATGATTTCATTAAAACCTAATACAACAAAGGTAATCACACCCGATGATACGTTTAGGGAGGGCATTTATGTTATCTATAGAGATGGGGTTTATTACTTTCTTTGGTCGGAAGACGATACCAGGAGTGAGAATTACCGTGTGAGATATGGTACTTCAAAGTCACCACTAGGACCTATTGATATTCCTGAAGATAATTTGATATTAGAGAAACGAGTTGCTGATGGTATTTATGGTACAGGTCATAACTCGGTTTTAAATATTCCGAATACAGATGAATGGTACATAGTGTATCACCGATTTAGTATTCCCAATGGCATTAAGATGGGAGATGCAGCTGGCTATCATCGCGAGGTTTGTATGGATAAGTTAGAGTTTGAGGAGGATGGCAGGATTAAAAAAGTTGTACCATCACTGTAGAATAAATATATTTGGGTATTGTATAAATAAAAAAACGTCATAGATCGCTTTCTATGACGTTTTTCTGTATATGCAAATTGAATGATTAATTTAAATCACATCAATTCTCTTTCCATCCCAACCTACTGCTTTAACAGAAGTGGTCCCTTCAGGAGTATGGACAGTTGTAGTTTTAACATCATTCGATCCTGCACCTACAAAGGCTACCTTGATAAGCTTGTCGTTTTCGTATGTTTCGAATGCTACAGCATTTTTCCAAGCATCGTTATTAACAGTAATCAAGTTTTCACCTTCTGTAAATCCTTTACCAGTTGTTCCTACTAGTGCAGCTTTGTTTTTATAAACGTCAGTGCTATTTGCAGTAATGTAGTGTAGAACGGGAGTTGATGGCTTGCTATATTTAGATGCATATTTCTTTACATCCTTAATATCATCCTCTGTAATAGTCATCTGTGAGCATGTGTAATCATCAACCCATAAGTCGATAGGATATAGCATACGAGACATCTCAAAGAAGTCGGTTAAGTCTAGTTGTGCTGCATCACAAGCATTTTTTATGAAGTTGAGTTGGTAATAACTAGCTTCTTTTTCCTCATGAAGGGGTAAAGTTATTGCCTTATTGTAAATGTCGGCATAAAAATCTGGATTGCTCCACTCATTACCTTCACCAGCCACTGCAAAGTATAGTTGCAACTGCCAAAGTGGAACAAGTTTTACAAAATGATCACCACCCCAGTCACGTGGACGCTCTCTGTCCCATCTGTCATTTCCTGCTTGAGTAAGCCATGGTTGGTTATGTACAAATGCACTCTCCATGTAAGCAGTAATTCTACCTCCAATTTTGGATCCATCATAGTCGGTAAGCTTCTCACGCTCAAGTTTGGGGCTATCTGTATTGTATATGTATTGTGTCCAAACTGAAAAAATGTTGTTTGTAACCTCTGTTGTGCCTGTCCATTTCATGTTAGGGCGCACTTGGTTTACGTGTCCAAACTCGTGTGCCACTCCCCAGCTATTTTTTCTCAATCTTTCTACATTTGCTACATCCTTCATCGTATCGTCATGAAATGCAGCTCCTATACCATCGGCATGCATAAATCCTTTCCAAATAACGCGACCAAACATATGGTTTTTAGGAACCATGTCATATTTTATTAATCCCATTATTTGATGTTGGATGCCTATTATAGAGTCATATAGCTGTATTAGTTCTACACCATTGTTGGGTGACTCACGTTTTAATGACTCAACTGCATATGCAATATGAGTTTGCTTGCCAACAATATCTAGAACTGGGCTTGTCGCATTTGCAAGTAGGTTTACCCAGTCATTATTGTTGTTTTTGCTTACATCAAATACTCCATTTACTTTGCCACCCAAAATATGAATTTCTATCTTGTGATCTGTCACTTCTGTTTCAGAGAAGTATTCAATATAGCTGTTGCCTTTGTTTTTGATGTCAATATAATTGTATCCTTCAGTAAGTGGGTATTTATTATCTTTGAAGTGTTCATCTCCCCAGTTGGTAACTCTAAGGTTTATACTAGCACCATTAGTATTTCCTACCCATAACACGGCTTTGTCACCCTCCTCAAAATATATACCTGTAGGATTTTCGAATTGAGAATAAGGACTAGTTTTTAATTGTTTTGCTAGTGCTCCTGGCGATAAGTAGCACTCATAGTTTTTTAATCTTTCTTTGATGGGATATGTACCATTAATTATTTCAAGAGCAGCCTCTTTCAAAACAGGAGAGTCAATCTTGTCAATACTTTTTTTATTAGTTCTCTTTTTTAGAGTAGTTAGCTTCTCATCATAAAAAGGAATCTTCGTTGTCTTTGTTTGCCCCCATCCTACTTGAATTGTAAGTGCAAATAATAGTAATAGTGTTATTTTCTTCATCTCTTAAATAAAACATATTTGATATTTGTATTTTCGACCATTGAATTTAAGTAATGTATATTTTACAATTATTGCACAAACATATAAAAATATTTTTTATAAATATTCTTTTCACCTTGTTTCATTGACAATTCCTCCACTAAAACCAATTATTCGAATTAGGTCAATTCAAATATTTGTATATTTGTGAAATATATTCTAAAACAGATAACATAATGTCAGATAAGATACTTAGTATATCAATAATTGCTGGGGCACGTCCAAATTTCATGAAGATAGCACCTTTGATCCATGCTATAGAAAAGATAAATAATCAAGATTCAAAAAAGATAGATTACAGGTTGATACACACTGGACAGCATTATGATAAGAATATGAGTGGTACTTTTTTTGATGAACTCAATATTCCAGAACCAAATGCAAACCTAGGCGTAGGGGGTGGCACACAAGCAGAACAAACTGCAGGTATAATGATTGCTTTTGAAAAAGAATTATTAGCAAACCCCGTGGATATGGTGATAGTTGTTGGTGATGTCACGTCGACTATGGCTTGTTCAATTGTTGCTAAAAAACTGAACACTAAGGTTGCACACGTTGAGGCTGGTATTCGCTCGTGGGATTTGACTATGCCTGAGGAGATAAACAGAATGGTGACTGACGCATTAGCTGATTACTACTTTGCTACAACACAATTAGCCGTTGATAATCTATTAAATAGTGGAGCAAAGACAGAAAATATATTTTTAGTTGGCAATGTTATGATTGATACTCTTCTAGCAAACATGCCTAAACTTAAAAAGCCAGAGATATTCGATTCTTTAAACCTTGAGAAGGGTAAATATATAGTTATGACAATGCACCGTCCAGCAAATGTGGATGCAGCTGAGAAGCTACAGTCTTCTATTGATGCAATAGTATCGAATGTTGATAGCTTACCTGTGCTTTTTCCTATACATCCCCGTACTGCCAAGATATTTGATGAATTTGGTATCAAAGCCACTAATTTGCATATAATCGAACCACTTGGTTATTTAGAGTTTAATTATTTGGTGAATCATTCAAAGGCTGTTATCACTGATTCGGGAGGAATTACTGAAGAGACAACGGTTATGGGTATTCCTTGCATAACTTTGAGAGACAATACGGAACGTCCTGAGACATGCACAATAGGAACTAATGAGCTTATAGGAACTAATCCTGATGCAATTGCTCCAGCTTTGCAAAAGTTGTTTTCTGGAAATTGGAAAAAAGGTGGTATTCCTCCTTTGTGGGATGGTATGGCTGCAAAAAGAATTGTAGAAGTGTTGGTAAATAAATGTAGGGATAGCAACTAGATTTTATTTAACTTGTTGCTTATATATCTGCCATCCATTCATTACGTTATTTACGTAATTGATGGTTTCATCAGCTCTAAAATAGCCCGATTTACTTAATGGGTCTTTATAATATTGTTCTAGACGTTTAAGGTCAAGGTATTTTTCTACATTTCCTTCCCAAATATCTTTGTTAGCATCGTACTTTTGAGCCAGTGCTCGTGCATCTAATATATGTCCTATACCACCGTTATATGATGCTAATGCAAGCTTTATGCGCTCTTCTTCGTTTTCGACTGTTGAGAAGGTATCAATCAAGTTGCGTAAATATTGTGACCCTAGACTAATATTTATTTCTGGGATATAAATCTCATCACTATTTTCAATCCCCAAAGATCTTGCTGTGGCGGGCATAATACCCATCAAACCACCTGCTCCAGCCCATGATTTGACTTCTGGATCGAACGTAGATTCGTAAAAAGATATTGATGCAAGTAACCTCCAATCTAAATCATGCTTGGTTCCATATTCTTTAAAGTATTTGTCCCAATGTGATATCTGGCTTGAAGATATAAATGGAGTACTTGACTGTTGTGAAAGTGGAATAAACCCTTTTGATGCCTCAAAGTATCTTTTGGCGAATCTAATATCAGATTGCTCTTTGTGAGCCCTATCTATCCAAGCATTTAGTGAGTCAGCAAGCACCGGTGAGTCTTTTCTAACAGCCCAAGATGTGCGTTGATCGAAGCTAACAGGTAGGTCAATATCAATATTTCTAAAATAGGTGTGATTAACTCTTGCCACATTGTTCTCTGCTACTGTGTATTTTATCTCTCCTTTCGATACCATTCGAATTAGATCTTCTACCACAAGTGAGTCGTTATCAGTATGCATAATATTTATACCACCTCCAATTTCACTATTTAGGTTCTCCATCCTTGATTCGTACTTCGAATTCTTTAGTACATATATGTCTTTTCCTATTAATTCAGTTACATCTTTTAGTATAGAGTCTGAAGGTTCAGAGTTTTGCACTAGTACCTGGTGAGATATTTGATTCAGTCCACAGTATAGTACTGAGTCTTTTCTTTCATTCTCAATAGGATTGCTAAATGCAATTACGTCTCCCTCATTATTGTTGAGCATTTTATATAACTCCGAGTTGTTTGGTGCTAGTATTATCTTTAAGACCAATCCTTGGTCATTTGCAAAGCTTTTTATCATGTCGTAGTGATATCCCATCTCTTGATCGCGATAAATAAAGTATGATGTGGAGGTGTTTAAGGTGAGCACACGCAGAGTATCTCCGTTCAATATTTGCTGAAAGTCATTGAACTGAGACTCGTGAGTGTTTTTACAGCTAGTTAGTAATATCGCAATTGATACGATGGTTCTAAAAAAAGTATTCATTTAGTATGTGGTAGCAGTTTTGTTTAGCATTATCCCTTAGTTTGTCTTTTACCTATCACGATACATGTTATCGTAATACCTTTGATAGTCGCCACTTGTAACATTATCAAGCCACTTTTGATTTTCTAAATACCATTTTACTGTAATCTCTATGCCCTCTTCAAATTGTAGCGAAGGTTTCCACCCCAACTCGTTTTTCAACTTGGTTGAGTCTATGGCATACCTTAGATCATGACCTGCACGATCTGTTACATAAGTGATAAGATTATCTGATGTGCCTTCGGCGCGACCCAAAAGCCTGTCCACTGTTTTGATAATTACTTTTATCAAATCAATATTGGTCCATTCGTTAAACCCTCCGATGTTATAAGTCTCCCTTATTTTTCCTTCGTGAAAAATAACATCGATAGCTCTTGCATGATCGTTTACCCATAGCCAATCTCTCACATTTTCGCCCTTTCCATATACGGGAAGGGGTTTGTTATGCCTAATATTATTAATAAAAAGAGGTATAAGTTTTTCAGGAAATTGATGACTACCATAGTTGTTTGAGCAGTTTGAAATCACTATGGGAAGATTGTACGTATCGTGGTATGCACGCACGAAGTGATCCGATGATGCTTTAGAAGCTGAGTATGGCGAGTGTGGATCGTATGCAGTACTTTCGGTGAATAGAGTTCCGTCAAAATCAAGATCGCCATACACCTCGTCTGTCGAAACATGATAAAACAGATTTCTATATTCTCCATTCACTGCTTCGCTGTTTTTCCATGTTCGCTTAGCTGCTTCAAGCAAGTTAAGTGTGCCCATTATATTAGTATGTGCAAATGCAAATGGGTCCTTAATACTTCTATCAACATGGCTTTCTGCAGCAAGATGGATGACACTATCGATATTATATTTGTGAAATATATCTTGCATGAGTTCAAAGTTGCATATGTCGGCTTTTACAAATATGTAATTCGAAGCATCCTTTACATCCTCAAGATTGGCTAAATTGCCAGCATAAGTTAGGCTATCAGCATTTATGATACGATACTGCGGATAATTGTTTATAAATCTGCGAATGACGTGCGACCCGATAAAGCCTGCACCACCAGTTATTAAAATGTTTCTTCTGAACTCTTTCATGTTGATACTTTAATCAATGCTTATTATTTATTACTATGTCAACAATGTGCTGAGCAGATTGTTTGTCTTGTCCTTATCCGAAAGTAATATATTCTCTTGGGGAATTTTCCAATCTATGTTTAGCTGTGGGTCGTTCCATAATATTGCTCCTTCCGATTGGGGGTTATAGTAGTTATCACATTTGTATTGAAATATTGCCTCTTCGCTCAATACCGAAAAACCATGCGCAAATCCTCTTGGAATAAATAGCTGCCTCTTGTTATCTTCTGATAATTCTATTGCAAGGTGCTGTCCAAATGTTGGCGAACCCACTCTAATATCTACTGCCACATCCAAAACAGAGCCTATAACCACTCGCACCAATTTAGCTTGTGCATACTCCCCCTGTTGGAAGTGAAGTCCGCGCACTACTCCATATTTTGATTTAGACTCATTCTCTTGAACAAAATCTATTTTGCCAACAATATTTTGAAATTCTTTTTGTGAGAAAGATTCCATAAAATAACCTCGACTATCTTCAAAGATAGTTGGTTCTATAATCAGTAATCCCTCAATGTTTGTCTTTATTATTTTCATTTAAACTGTTATCTGCGATTTATTAAAGCATTATAATATTGAATTTACTTTTGCGAATGTTCGATAAGCATATGTAGATACTGTCCGTACTCATTGCTTTTCATACTATCGGCAATTTGCTTTAACTTAATGTCATTAATCCAACCATTTTTCCATCCTATCTCCTCAAGGCAAGCAATCTTTAGCCCTTGTCGCTTTTCTAGTACCTCTACAAATGTAGATGCTTCAAAGAGGGAATCGTGAGTGCCAGTGTCAAGCCACGCAAATCCCCGACCTAGTAATTGTACATTCAGCTCTTTGTCATCTAAAAACATTTGATTAACGGTAGTAATCTCAAGTTCGCCTCGTTGAGAAGGTTTCACTTCTTTTGCAATATTTATTACACGATTAGGATAAAAGTAAAGTCCAACTACAGCGTAATTGGATTTAGGCTCCTTCGGCTTTTCTTCAATGCTAAGTGCATTTCCTTCTGTATCAAAATCAATTACTCCGTATCTTTCGGGGTCGTTCACCCAATATCCAAATACGGTGGCCTTTTGTTTAGTTTGCGCATCTTTTACTGCTTGTTGAAGTAATCCAGTAAAGCCAATTCCGTGAAATATATTATCACCAAGTATTAAACATACATCATCATTGCCAACAAACTTTTCACCAATAATAAAAGCCTGTGCTAATCCATCGGGTGATGGTTGCTCGGCATATTCGAACTTTACTCCATAGTCTGATCCATCTCCTAGTAAACGTTTGAAGCCTGGCAGATCGTTAGGTGTAGATATAATAAGTATCTCTCTAATTCCTGCAAGCATCAATACAGATATCGGATAGTATATCATTGGCTTGTTGTAGATTGGAATCAATTGTTTGGAAATTCCTTTTGTTATAGGGTAGAGTCTTGACCCCGAACCACCTGCAAGAACTATTCCTTTCATAATTATATATTTTTTTGATGAATGCTTTCGTAAACAAAACTATGAAATAAAAATGAAAATAAGTCTTAACTCTAGGTTTATTTAATTTTGAAGAGTGAAGATGATTTAAAAGATGCACTATTACGATGTTTTGCATGCGTAGTGAGAATATGAACTTGACTCTTAGGTTGTAGATCTTTAATAGACTCAATCAATGGGCATTTACAAATTTATATAGTCCTTGTTTGTTGATAGATACTTATTTAAGTTTATAGTTCCAAATATTCTATATATCTTTGTTTTTTGGTAAACTAGAAATAATATAAATATTATGAAGCAGATTAGTTTGTTTCTCATTTTATTTGTTGCCTCAGTAGCAGGTTTTGATTTGTATGCTCAGCAAGAGAACAAAGCTCAGCTTTTTGAAGAAATAACAGATATTGAAAAACTTATTCAACAAAATGCTGTCGTAGAACAGCCACAGCAATCTATAAATACAACTTCTACCCCACTTGATCGTATTTTGGAACAGCCAAAGGATACATCATTGGTTAGGCTAAATTTATCTCGAAACCAAGCGCCTTTGGACACACTATATAAACGTAGTCAGTTTGGTACGCTTCAACTACCAGAATATCAGCCAAAAAATTTGCCTGAATGGCTCACATTGCGAGATACAATAATAGTTAACCCATTGTTTCTGCCAGTATTATTTAATGGTAAGATTCTCCCCGAAGACTTTAGTCTATCATCAAAAAAGGATGGTAATAAATATAGTGGCATTCTGATTTCTAAAGAAAAAACTTTCGAATCCCAATTACAGCATTACGACTTTATGAGACAACGTCGTTTAGATTTTTACAGGGAACATCCCGAGAAGGTCCAATTCTCATTTCTTGACTTTGACGATACTCCTATGATAGGTACTGATCAGGATGTAATTGATACTTTCAATCCATTTAAGGAATTAATATCTACCGAAACTAGCTACACACTTGCAGCTCCAGTTGTAGATGGGGTAAAAATTAAGCGTAAATACTGGACTCGAAATGGAGACCATACGCTTCACTTTACGCAAAACTATTTTTCACCCAATTGGCACAAAGGTGGAACTAATAACTTCAATATTCAAACTGCACATACGTTGAGGTTCAATTATAGAAAGAATAAGGTTAAGTTTAACAATACTCTTGAGATGCGTCTGGCACTGATTACAGCGCCAGATGATACATTGAGAAGATACAGAATAAGTGATGACTTATTGAGGTATAATGCAGATTTTGGCGTAGATGCTTTTGGCAAACATTGGTCATACTCTACAAATATGGATGCACGTACTCAGTTTTTTAACAATTATCCTGCTAATTCAAAAGATATTCAGTCCGCTTTCTTAGCACCTCTTTATGTTAATGGCGGTATTGGATTGAGATATAACTTGGATAAGCGTTCAGAGAAAGTACGTCATCGTCGAGTTAGACTTAGCTTCAATTTTGACCCTGCTTCTATCAGCTTTAAATATGTTGGCCATAAAGATGTGAATGTGAAGAGATATGGTATTGAGGAAGGAAAGAAACATAAGTTAGATATCGGTTCTACTATCACAGGTAATTTAATTTTCGACTTCAATAAATATATCAGTCTTAATAGTAGGATGAGATACTTTACTAGTTACCACAAAGTGGAGGCAGAGCTAGAGAATACGCTTAATATGGCATTGACCAATGCATTCTCTACTCGATTATTTATTCATCTTCGTTTTGATGATGGTGTGCCCCCCGATCCAAAGTTTAAAAATCTACAAGTAACAGAGCTACTAAGCTTTGGACTAAATTATAGATGGTAATAGAATATTAATTGAAAGAGAAGCCATTAAGAAACTGAGAGGTCTTCATCCTTTTTTTGCCAGATAGCTGAATGTCCAATAGCTCGACAAAGCCATCTTGTGTAGCAATGCGCAAGGTGGTTTTGTTGTCTGTAACAATTGTTCCTGGCTTCAAGTCGTGAAGTTCTTTTATTGGCTTTGTTTCAAATATTTTAAATGTAAGAGCATTGCCATTTACCTCTAAATTGGCCCATGCGGCGGGGTAGGGTGACAATCCGCGAACAAAGTTGTGAATGTCTGCTGACGATTTAGACCAATCTATCTCGCAAGTCTCTTTAAAAATTTTCGGTGCTGGCTTTAGTTCGCTTTCATTGTCGAAATAATTGCTTTGAGCCTTAGCCTCCACTTCTCCTTCTATTATGTTATCGATAGTTTTGGTTACTAATCTTGCACCGATGTGCATCAGTTTATCGTGAATCACCTCTACATTGTCATTAGGTTCAATTGTTATACTCTCTTGCATAATGATTTTGCCCGTATCAATTTCGTGTGTCAAAAAGAAAGTAGTCACTCCCGTCTGTTTTTCTCCATTTATAATAGCCCAATTAATTGGTGCAGCACCGCGATATTGAGGTAGAAGAGAACCATGTAGGTTAAAAGTTCCCATCGGAGGCATATCCCAAACCACTTCGGGTAGCATCCTGAATGCGACCACCACTTGAATGTCGGCCTTCAGTGCTCGTAGTTCTTCCAAAAATGTTTCATCTTTAAGTTTTTCGGGTTGTAATATATTTAGACCTTGAGATAATGCGTATTCCTTTACTGCCGAAGGTTGAAGCTTGTATCCTCTCCCTGCTGGGCGGTCGGGGGCAGTTATTACACTCACCACATTATAGTTGTTTTCAACCAGTGCCCTTAGCGACTCAACGGCAAAGCCTGGCGTTCCCATAAAAACAATACGTAAATCTTCTTTTTTCATTATATCTATCTTTCTTTTTATTGTTGATATTACTACAAAAGTAAGAAACTATTGTGAGGCGTCAATGATGTAGCTTTAAGCTTGTGTGTTTTTAACTATCATGAAAATGAATTACCCCCTCCCAATTTATTTTATAAACTTCCATACTTTGCATTTTGCTTTTCGGATTCAATCTATTGTCAAATTATTATATTTTTCAAAGTTTGTCTCTCTCTTCATTGATGTTTTCATTCATTTTTCATGGTTTCTTTTTTCAGTCATTGTCAATAACGAATGATATTGGTGGTTTCTTAAAAAATGTAATATCATTATCATCTGTTATTCACCGTTTTCAATAAGAAACGGTCCATTTACCAAATGGTAAACGCATGAAAATTTAGAATTTGGTCCATTTACCAAATGGTAAATGCATGAAAATTTAGAATTTGGTCCATTTACCAAATGGTAAATGCATGAAAATTTAGATTTTAGCCCATTTACCAAATGGTAAATTGATTGATTAAAATTAAAAACACTCAACTATATTCCTAATTATCATTGTTTTAGTTTGTTTTCAGTCATAATGCTTTGTAAATGACAATGCTTTTATTAAAAAATAGCCAATACATAACGTTTATGACAATATCATCTTTAGTGAGGTGTAATTATCACCTTGAAGTGACGATGGATTGGATAATTTACATACATTATTAACTTTGGTTTGCTGCGTTTGTCGCTCATTTTAGTACGATTATGGATAGGTTTTGTATCTCGATAATTATTTAATCAGATAGAATTGGAGTTTGAAGTGTCTATATGAAAGTTTGCAGCTGTGCCAAAAGAAAAGAATAAATTGAATAGAATACAGGTCGCATTATCGGTGAAGATTAAGCATAAATGTACAACCTTCAAAACAATAGAGTGAGGGTTGGTTTGGGAAAATATTTTATCGTACTAAAGGGAATAATTAAAAAAGTAAATAGCCCCCTAAAAGAATATCTTTAGGAGGCTATTAGTTAACCTATACAATCATCTACATTCAACTCTACTTCGGATTCACTCTATATGTTTCATCACCATTTTCAAAAAACTTGACTATTTGATTTGCTGCAGCTAGACCAGCATTTATATTAGCTTCGCTAGTTTGTGCACCACATTTCTTTGATGATGCCAAATATCTATTTCCAAGCTTATCAAGCACTTCGTTATGCTTGTCCAACTTTATATCTGTAGCATACTTAAACTTGGGTCGTTCGCTCATAATACGAATTAAGTCGTCTTCGTTGATTACTTCCTTGCGAGCAGTATTTATCAAAATTCCATTGTCTGGAAGACGACTCAATAGATTGTAGTTGATACTAGCCTTAGTGTGTGCATTATTTGGCATGTGAAGAGATATTATATCACTATTGTCATATAGCTCTTCGGGCGATTTGACGGCGGTAACATTATACTCTTTTCCTAATTCAGGATTTTTAGCCAATGAGGGTGAATATGCATACACCTTCATGCCAAATCCATTTGCAACATTAGCGGTAATTTTGCCAATGTGTCCAAAGGCATGAAGTCCTAGTCTCTTACCCTTTAGCTCTGAACCAGTGGATCCATCAAATCCAGAACGAACTAGGTATAGCAACATGCCAAATACCAATTCTGCTACAGCATTAGAGTTCTGACCAGGGGTGTTCATTACGCACACTTTGTTTGTAGTGGCTGTTTCAATGTCAACATTGTCATAGCCAGCACCAGCGCGAACTACAATTTTTAAATTTCCAGCAGCGTTTAATACTTCTGCATCTACTTTGTCACTTCGTACAATCATAGCATCTGCATTGGCTACAGCATTTAGAAGCTCTGATTTGTCTGTGTAATTTTCCAATAAAAGCATTTCGTGTCCTGCCGACTCAATAATTCCTTTGATTTGTTGTACAGCCTTAGTTGCAAAAGGCTTTTCAGTTGCAATTAAAATCTTCATAATTAATTAAACAGTTTAAGATTAATAAAATAATGGTTTGATTTAGTATCTATGTTGTGTGGTTAAAAACTACTGGACAAGTGGTTTAGTTGTCCAGTAGTTTTATTTTTGCATTAATGCTACTTGAGCGCTTAATCTAATTGTTTTTTTTCAAATTCATTCATGCAGTCAACAAGTGCTTGAACGCCTTCTTTAGGCATTGCGTTGTATATTGATGCACGAAATCCACCAATAGAACGATGACCTTTAATGCCAGACATTCCTTTTTCGGTAGCGAATTTTAAGAACTCAGGTTCAAGATCTTTGTATTTATCTTTCATCACAAAACAAACGTTCATTAGTGAACGGTCTTCTTTTGCTGCTGTTCCCTCAAATATGCTACTATTATCGATAGCGTCATATAGAATTGCTGCTTTTTCTTCATTCATTTTTTGCATCACAGATAGCCCGCCAAGCTCTTTAAGCCAACGCAGTGTGTGCATTGCAGAGTATATTGGTAATACAGGAGGCGTATTGAACATTGATCCATCCTTAATGTGTGTACGATAATCTAACATTGAAGGGATTGGGCGGCTCACTTTTCCAAGTAGTTCATCTTTTACAATTACGAATGCTACTCCGGCTGGAGCTAAGTTTTTTTGAGCTCCACCATATATCAGTGCATATTTAGATATATCGATTGGGCGGGAGAATATGTCTGATGACATATCTGCCACTAATGGTACAGGGCTATCTAAGTCTTCATGTAGTTGGGTTCCGTATATTGTGTTATTAGTTGTAACGTGAAAATAATCAGCGTCAGTAGGAATAACATAATCTTTAGGAATGTAGTTGAATAAAGTATCTTTTGATGAGGCCACTTCTACAGCTTCGCCAAATAGTTTGGCTTCTTTCAATGCCTTGCTTGCCCAAGTACCTGTGTTTAGATATGCCGATTTCTTCTCCATAAGATTATATGGAACCATGCAAAACTGCATGCTGGCACCACCACCTAGAAGAAGGACAGAATATCCTTCAGGAATATTTAATAGTTCTTTAAAAAGAGCATCTACTTCGTCCATCACCGCTTGAAAGTCTTTTGAGCGATGACTAATTTCTAAAACCGAAAGGCCTATGCCATTAAAGTTTTTCACTGCCTCTGCCGTTTTCTCTATTGTTACTTGCGGTAGAATTGATGGTCCTGCACTAAAATTGTAAATCTTCATAAAATTATTGTTTTAAAGTTGTAATTTAAAGGTTATTGGATACTTAATTGCTCTCAATTTTAATGAAACAAAGATATAAGATTAATTGTTAGTAACAAAATGAAAGTAAGATAAAAAATATTGATATTTTGCATCGTACATATTTGCTATTTTTTGATGATTTAATTTGAATTTTGCTACTTAGCTTTTATAATTCTAATTTTATTGTGTAAGTTTGCGTCTTCTATATATTACACAAATTAATGAGCATTTCATCTCACTCCACTTTATTAGAAAACGCTGTAAACGAATTTGCTAAGTTGCCAGGTATTGGTCGCAAAACAGCTTTGCGATTAGTGCTTCATATACTCAGACAAGACGACGAATATGTTGAGGGCTTTGCCGAAGCCTTACTAACATTGAAGCATGATGTAAAATATTGCAAGAGCTGTTTTAATATATCAGATATGGATGTATGCTCCATATGTGCTGATCAATCTCGCGATGGCTCGGTTATTTGTGTTGTAGAAAATATCAGAGAAGTGATGGCAATTGAGAATACTGTACAGTTTAAAGGTTTGTATCACGTGCTAGGAGGAATTATTTCGCCCATCGATGGTATTGGTCCGTCGGATATTCGCATTGCAGAACTTGAGGAACGTGTGAAATTGGGTGAAGTGAAAGAGGTTATACTTGCACTTAGTGCAACAATGGAGGGTGATACTACCAACTTTTACATTTACAGAAAACTACAGCCATATAATACCAAAGTGAGCATCATAGCACGTGGTGTGTCGGTGGGAGATGAAATTGAGTATGCTGATGAAATAACTCTAGGTAGATCTATAATAAATCGTACTCTCTTTGATGATTCATACAATCTACTATCAAAATAAAACTAACTAAGAAATAATGGATAAGGTAATAAA
>JAAYFB010000285.1 GCA_012728465.1 Proteiniphilum sp.
GTATGAAGATTTTTCTAGTTCGGGTGTGCCTTGGCAAAACATGATGGCCTATGTGGGGCAAACTATTGATGATAGTAATCGAGACCTAGTTGAAAAACTACATGCACATGGAGTCAAATGCATGATAGCTCTATCGCCTACTCACGATAGGCTCGATAATTATGAGGAACGAGCTACTAAATATAAAGAGGAGATAAGCCTTAAACCAGATGTTATTGAGACTGATTATCCTATCGAGGTGTGGGAAGTGGTGACAGGTTTAAAAAATAAATAATAGAAGAGACGCCAAAGACCCACCAACAGGTATTAGTGCAAAGTAGAAGTGATAATAAGCATGGGGTTAAGTTAGCCATGTAATAATCACTCTCACACCCCAAACCACCTATTTATAGCATCAAAAATATTTTCTCTATCTTTGCCTTTGCCACTTTTGGATACGTTGTTGGGGGCAAACACTTTGAGTCCTTTCGAAAAAATCTTTACATTTATCTCTTTTCCAGATTCTAAAGGCTCTCCATCAACGTGCATCACTCCTTCTTTTTCCCTAACTATTGTAAGTTGATTGGTGAGGAGAGATATCATCTTGCTATTCTTATCAATATTTTTGGTGAAGAGTTGAAATGTGGTTTGTGGTATTTCGTTTGGGTTTAGTGGTTTAAGTATCGATACATTCATTTTGCCATCTTCCATATCTGCGTAGGGTGCAATGTATGCCTCGTTGCCATATTGTGAGGCATTGGCACAAGTGAGGAGGAATGCTTTTTCGTGAAGTTCTCCTTCGTCATGAATAATTTTATACTTCTCTGATTTAAATTCTATTACTCCTTCCACAATGTTACGAACATATCCAAGAGGACCACGCTTTTTATCTTCGGCAAATCTATCACTAATAAAAGCATCAAAACCTACACCACATGTACAGAAAAATATATTGCCATTGGCCGAACCATAGTCTATCGTGCGAATGTTGCCTTCTCTAATGATATTTATTGCTTTGGAGGCGTCTAGGGGTATATTTAAGTCCCGAGCCAATCCATTTCCCGAACCAAAAGGTATAATGCCCAATATTGTGTCGGTATTAATGAGTTCTTTAGCCACTTCATTTACTGTTCCATCTCCTCCTGCAGTGATAACGAACTTAAAATTGTCTCGAACAGCTTCTCTTGCTATCTCTGTGGCATGGCCTGCATAACCTGTAATGCGTATATATACATCATACTTTGTTTGCTCGAAAGAGGAGGCAAACTCTTCAGGTAAAGATCTCTTTGATTCATTACCCGAAATAGGATTAATTATCAGACAAACTTTATCTTTGGACATATAAAATCGTTTTATTACAAAAATAAGATAAATATGTTGCCCGTAACTATATTCCCAAATATTTATTTGTGGCATCAGAGTTTGTTAACTACTTTTGCAATAGACTAGAAAAAGAATTATGATAAAACCAGATAGTTTAATTTTTGATATGGATGGTACCCTTTGGGACAATGTAAACTCTTATGAAATTGTGTGGAATAGAGCTTTGGAAATACTTGGCTATGACACTCGAGTGACTAGAGAAGTGTTAATAGGACTGATGGGTAAAGAGCCCAGAGCATTATTAAATACTATTATCCCAGGTGTTAGTATAGAGAATCAAGATGTATTGTTTGACGAGGTTATCGATCAATATCAAAAACTTGTGCCAGATATTAAGCCCACTATTTACGATGGAGTTTATGATGGGCTTGAGATGCTTGCTACAAAGTATCCTCTTTTTTTGCTTAGCAATTGTGAGGAGGGTGGGCTTGTAAACTTTATGAATCATACCAAAACTACACATTTGTTTAAGGACTATATGGAGCATGGCCAAAACTCGCAGCCAAAATCGTTCAACTTGCAGTTATTGCAAGATAGAAACAATATTAGCAATCCTGTGTATGTTGGTGATACAGATTCGGATAGCAGAGAGTCTCATAAAGCAAACGTTCCATTTGTGTTTATGACTTATGGCTTTGGAGACACTGACAAGTATCAGCTAAAGTTTGATAGCTTCAATGATATGGTTGAGCACTACATGGGCCTATAAATTAAGCCGACACACTATATAAATTAATAGATATGCAAAGTGGTTTTATCCTAATAGTCATAGCAGCCTATTTTGTGTTGTTGATGCTAATATCTTACTTCACAAGCAGGAAGGGAACGGACAACGATACCTTTTTCCGAGCAAACAAATCATCCAAATGGTATATTGTAGCTTTTGCTATGATTGGTACATCCATTTCGGGTGTAACCTTTGTGTCGGTTCCAGGCATGGTGAGAGGGTTAGATATGACATACATGCAGATGGTGTTGGGTTTCTTTTTTGGGTATTTGGTTATAGCATATGTGTTACTACCGCTATATTATAGGCTCAATCTTACCACTATTTATGGATATTTAGAGCAACGATATGGGCAGAGGTCATATAAAACTGGGGCATGGTTTTTCTTAATATCTAAAATTGTTGGTGCCGCAGCTCGTTTGTACCTTGTGGCTTTTATTTTGCAATCGCTAGTGTTTGATGCACTCAATGTTCCATTTGCAGTAACTGTCATTGGCATTATATTAGTAATATGGCTGTATAGCCACAAGAGTGGTATCAAGACAATAATTTGGACAGATTGGATTCAAACACTTCTATTCTTAGTGGCACTCACACTAATTATTTGGCAAGTGATAACGAGGCTCGATATGGGTTTGATTGAAACTGTAAAGACAATTGTCGAAAGTCCACACTCGCGCATATTTGTGTTTGATGATTGGGCTAGCACACAAAACTTTTTCAAGCAATTCTTTAGTGGTATGTTTATCACTATAGTTATGACGGGATTAGATCAGGATCAAATGCAAAAGAATTTGACTATCAAAAACCTCAAAGATGCTCAAAAAAATGTAGTGTCATATGGTTTTGCTTTTGCTCCCATCAATTTACTATTTTTGTCGCTAGGTGTACTTTTAATATATTTTGCCGAGCAGTCGGGTATTACTATCCCCGAGGTGTCGGATAATATTTTGCCCTATATAGCAAGCCAATACTTGGGAAATGTAACTCTAGCAATATTTACTGTTGGGATTGTTGCTGCAGCTTTTTCGAGTGCCGACTCGGCTCTTACTGCTCTCACCACTTCATTTTGTGTTGACATTTTGGATATGGAGCCAACAACTGACAAGCAGGTTGAGAAAAAAAATATATCAAAACGTCGTTTGGTACACATTGTTATTAGTATTATTTTTGTATTAATAATACTATTGATAAAAGCCATTGGCTCCGATAGTATCATCACCGCCATATATAAACTGGCATCATACACTTATGGGCCTCTTCTTGGACTATATATTGTAGGTCTTTACACAAAGCTAAAGCCTATCGATAGATATGTTCCTTATGTGGCTTTTGCTGCACCTGTTATCTGTTTTGTTATAGAAACGCTATGTTTAAAGTTATGGAACTATCAAGTGGGGTATGAACTGTTATTGATAAATGCTGCTTTTACCGCTTTAGGTGTATGGTTGCTGAGTGGCAGTAATGTAAAACAGAGATTAGTGTAATCTCAAATAATAAACTTTTAAAACTTAATTGACATTATGAATATAAAATCAGCAGAATTCGTTATTAGTAACACCGACTATAAACTTTGTCCTCAGGATGGCAAACCCGAATATGCCTTTATTGGTCGCTCAAATGTGGGTAAATCGTCATTGATTAATATGATTACCGATCGTAAGGGATTGGCAATGACTTCATCTAAGCCAGGTAAAACAATGCTTATAAATCATTTCGTTATTAATAATGAGTGGTATCTTGTCGATTTGCCTGGCTATGGATATGCTCGCCGTAGCAAAGATAGTAGAGAGCAGTTGCAAATGCTTATTGAGGATTATATTTTAGAGCGAGAGGCACTTACATCACTGTTTGTGCTGGTAGATAGCCGTCACAAACCACAACAAATAGATTTAGAGTTTATGGAGTGGCTTGGCGAGAATGGTATCCCTTTTAGTATAGTGTTTACTAAAGGTGATAAGCAGGGGCCAGAAAGATTACGAATGAACGTTGAGGAGTACAAACAGGAGCTTCTTAAGGCATGGGAAGAGCTTCCACCAATATTCGTCACATCATCTGAGAAGAAAGTGGGACGAGATGTGCTTTTGGATTATATTAAATCCATAAATGAGGGATTGACAAAGAAGTAATTATTGAAACACATATTCGTTATTTGTGAGGGTGCGACACTGAGTTGCACCCTTTCAATTGTTAATTATATTTACATTCATTCGAATATATTGGTCATATCCCAATGTTGGTTTGGCTATTTCCAAAAATAATTATTGTTATCCCAACATTGGTTTTACTACTTCTGAAAATAATTGAACAAAAACCAATGTTGGTTTTGTAATTTCTAAAAATAATTATTGTCATCCCAACTTTGGTTTGATGGATATAGTTAATAATATACCCCAATTTGTGAATGATTTAACAGTATTTTGTTTTGAGTACTCTTGTCCCAACCTTGAAATGAGGATAAATGAAAGTTTTTAATCTCATTTCAAGGTTGATTTTGGAGTTACAAGAAATATTTAATGTCATCCCAACGTTGGGATGGCATTAAATATTTTCAAATAGACTCATCCCAACGTTGGGATTACTCTTTTTGCTCCTATTTGTAACATATTTTAATGTTTTGATGGCAAAATATAAGCAAAAGTGACCTTCCCAACCTTGAAATAGTATGAAAACTATCGAAAAACTCTCATCCCAACGTTGGGATGATAATGATTTTTTTTGAAAGTACTAATCCCAACGTTGGGATTGCTGTAAGTTTAGGTA
>JAAYFB010000042.1 GCA_012728465.1 Proteiniphilum sp.
AAATATATATTATTCTTCTCTGTCTCATTTTAAGTATTGATTTGCCATATTATCGATAATAGTTATTGTTGGTAAATTAAAATAATTATTCTACATAGTTAGCTAGTAATCAAAATAACAAAATGCTAAATACTTGAAAAGAACTTCTGCATAGCATTCATTTCACAACAGTTTAAATCGTATTGTGAACATTTGACAAGTGAGGTTGTTTATTGCATCGATAATGGATACATCCTACGATAACATAAAATTATAGCAATAAATCGATAGATATATGTTATGACTCATTGGATTACTGTATAACCATTTCAAAATCAATTGCATAGCAAGGTTAATTATGCTTAATTGCTTGTCGTTTATAATTAATCTAAATAGCTTTGTAGAAATATAAATCAAACAGCTAATAAAATGACTATTTCGAGTTTACATTTCAATAAGATGTTTCATGAGATAAAACGCATACTGTTAAACAATTATCAATTGAAAATGTTATTCTAGGTAAACCAAATAAACTAATAATACAATTGAAAATATTTCAACTAAATATATATTATGGCAAAATCTAAAAAAGAAAAGAACCAAGCGATATCTAAAGAAAAATTGCTTCATATGCACAAACTAATGTGTGATATCCGTAATTTTGATGACAAGGTTAACTATATGGTTAAAAGAGGGCAAGTTCCGGGTATGACGCACTTCTCAGTAGGAGAAGAAGCGGCTAACGTGGGTGCTGTTGCGGCTCTGTCAGATGGAGACTTTATTACCTCAAATCACCGTGGTCATGGGCAAACCATTGCAATGGAAATTGACCTGAATGAGATGATGGCTGAAATTATGGGTAAAGCTACCGGCACTTGTAAAGGTAAAGGTGGATCAATGCACATTGCCGATCTAGATAAAGGTAACCTTGGTGCTAACGGCATCGTAGGTGGTGGTATGGGTATAGCAATTGGTGCAGCATTAACTCAAAAGATGAAAAAAACAGGTAAAGTTGTAATCTGTTTCTTTGGTGATGGTGCAGTTAACGAAGGTTCGTTTCACGAAACATTAAATATGGCTTCAATTTGGAAGCTACCTGTAATATTTTATTCGATAAACAACCTATACGGAATTAGTACTCCTATTTCTAAGGTTATTAATATTGATTACAACTACAAACGTGCTGCATCATATGGAATACCAGGACACTTCATCGAAGATGGTAATGATCTTTTAGCTGTTTATGAGAAGTTTGTGGAACTAGTTGATTATGTTAGAGCTGGTAATGGCCCTGTTCTTGTAGAATCTATTACATACAGATGGTATGGTCACTCTACATCAGACCCAGGCAAGTATCGCACAAAAGCAGAGGTAGATGAGTGGAAGAAAAAAGATCCAATTTTGAAATACAAAAACGATTTGATTTCAAAAGGATTGGCTACTGCTGAAGAGCTTGATGCAATTAATGCAAAATCGATGGAAAGTGTTGAGGCTTCTGTGAAGTTTGCTATGGAAAGTCCAGAACCATCATTAGAGTCTGCTTACGAAGATATTTTTGCGGACTAAATAATTAATCAGTGAGTTTATGTACTTTCATTAGATGCATAATAGCTCAAATATATGATTAATTATCAATTAAAATAATTTACGAATAACAAACAAGAAACAGCATAAATGAAGAACGAAACTAAAGTAATGTCTGTAAGAGATGCCATAATTATGGCAATGTCTGAGGAGATGCGTCGTGATGAGAACGTATTTTTGATGGGCGAAGATGTCGGAATATTTGGAGGTGACTTCGGGACATCAGTAGGAATGTTAGAGGAATTTGGTGAAGAGCGTATTCGTGATACACCCATTTCAGAAAATGCAATTTCGGGATGTGCTATAGGTGCTGCAATGACTGGTATGAGACCAATCGTGGATGTAACATTTATGGACTTCATAGTATATATGATGGATAATATAGTGAATCAAGCTGCTAAAACCCGCTATATGTTTGGTGGAAAAGGACAGGTTCCTGTTGTTTTCCGTGCAGCGGCAGGGTCGGGTGTAGGAGCAGCTGCACAACACTCGCAGTCGCTAGAGGCTTGGTTTACACATATACCAGGACTAAAAGTAGTAGCTCCTGGAACACCTGCCGATGTAAAAGGAATACTTAAATCCGCTATCAGGGACAATAATACGGTTATTTTCCTTGAATATAAAGCGCAGTTCAACATGAAAGGTGAAGTACCTCTTGATCCAGATTTTACTATACCATTAGGTAAAGCAGAACTTAAGAGAGAGGGAAAAGATGTAACTGTTGTTACATATGGAAGAATGCTAGAGCGCGTACTAAAGGCTGCCGATGAAGTTCGTGAGGCCGAAGGAGTAAGCGTAGAAGTGGTAGATTTGAGAACATTAATGCCACTTGACAAAGATGCAATTCTTGACTCGGTAAAGAAAACTGGTCGTGTGCTTTTAGTTAACGATGCACACAAAACTGGTGGTTTTATTGGCGAAATTGCCGCTATGATTGCTGAGAGTGATGCTTTTGATTATCTTGATGGCAGAATCTTACGCCTAGCGGCAGACGATATTCCTGTTCCTTACAACGCTAGATTGGAGACAGCTATGTTGCCAGACGTTGATAGGATAAAAAAATATATTCTTAAATTAGTAAATAAGAGATAGTTGATTATTGCTTCGGCTTAGTTCACATTGTGTGACTCTAGGCCGAAGTTTCTATTATTATACTGCTTGTTTTATGTATTATTCAAGTGGTAAATATTAATATTATTATCAAACAACTATCATATTACAAAAGAACTAAATGGAAGAAAGATTACTTATAAGAGCTACACCCGCAGCTAAGGCATTGGCCAAACGCATGGGCGTTTCTCTACTAAATGTGACTGGAACTGGCTACAAAGGAAGAATCCATAAGGAGGATGTTGCTAGCTGGAATTTCCAAGGTAAGATACATGTTTCACCTCTAGCAAGACGTATTGCTGAGGAACATAATATTAGCCTGGATGGTATCAGAGGTTCTGGACACAATAGCAAAATAATGAAAGAGGATGTGCTTCTTTTGATATCTGATCCAGTATTAAAAGCTAAGCTAACTCGTGACAACTTTGCAGAGGCCCTTGAAGCATTAAGAAGCCCTGCACCAAAAGTAGTGAAAGAGATAAGACCAAGTTCAGTAGCACCTGTGACATCTACCACATCAGCAGTAGAACAAACAGCCGACACAGAAAAGCTACCAATGAGCATGATGCGTAAGATAATAGCAAAACGCATGTCGGAAAGTTATTTTACAATCCCATCTTTTATTCAAACATGGGAGATAGACATGACAGAGTTGCTTGCATTGCGTAAAAAGCTGATGGATCCAATAATGGAGAAAACAGAAAAGAAACTTACTGTTACGGACTTAATCTCATTTGCAGTTATCAAAACATTGATGAAACATAAATATATCAACGCTAGTCTTAACCCTGAGGCTACTGAGATAACGTTCCACAATTATGTTAACTTAGGGATGGCAGTAGGAATGGATGACGGATTACTTGTTCCCGTTGTAAAAGGAGCAGACAAAATGTCATTGAGCGATCTTGTTGTAGCACTAAAAGATGTTACTGCACGTACGTTCTCTAAAAAGCTCAAGCCAGATGAGCAAGCAGGAAGTACATTTACAATAAGCAATTTGGGTATGTATGGTGTTGATCAATTTACAGCGATTATTAACCAGCCAAATGCAGCAATATTAAGTGTAGCTTCTACTAAAGAAACAATGGTAGTAAGAAATGGCGAAGCAGTGATTCGTCCGATAATGAAGATGGGGCTAACTAGCGACCACCGAATCATTGATGGTTTGGCAGCTGCTAAGTTTATGACAGATTTGAAACATCTACTCGAAAATCCACTATCATTGCTTATCTAAAAGTATTTGTGCATCACATAATACTATTATATTAAAACTAAGAAACAAAAACAAAATAATATATGGCTCACGAAATAATAATGCCCAAGGCTGGTATCGACATGACCGAGGGTGAAATTGTAAAATGGTTCAAGAAAGAGGGTGATCCTGTAACTGAAGGTGAGATTATTCTTGAAATAATGACTGACAAAACAAGTATGGAACTTGAAGCAGAAGCTTCGGGTATTCTACTTAAAATTATTGGTCAAGAGGGAGAAACTGTTCCCGTTACTACAGTGATTGGTTACATTGGCGAACAGGGCGAAAATGTTGTAGCAGAAAAAGATAAATATACTGCACCTGAAGAAGAGGTAGTTGAAGAAGTTCCTTCACACAAAACACTTACTCGTCTAGAGGATTCATACAATGTAATAGTTATTGGTGGCGGTCCTGCAGGATATGTAGCTGCTATTCGTGCTTCTCAACATGGTGCTAAAGTGGCTATTGTAGAAAAAGGAGAATTTGGTGGAACATGTCTAAACGTAGGCTGTATTCCAACTAAAGCATACCTAAGCACAGGCGAAATCATTGATGGAGTGGAAAACGCTGCTGCTCGTGGTATCAACTTCGAAAGCACCAACTACAAGGTAAATATGCCAAAAGTGGTTCAGTACAAAAACTCAGTTGTAAAAAAACTAACAAGTGGAGTAGAGGCTCTATTGCGTAGTAATCAAGTTGATATATTCAAAGGGATTGGTAAAATAAACAAGAACAAAGATGTTGTTGTGGATGGCACAACTGTTATCAAAGGCGATAAGATAATTATTGCAGGTGGTTCTAAGGTATCTAGCATCAATCTTCCAGGGATTGATAATCCTAATGTATTGTCTAGCGATGATTTATTAGCACTTGAAGAGCTTCCAGAAACTTTAGCCGTAATTGGTGGTGGTGTTATAGGTATTGAGATGGCTCAAGCTTTCGAAGCACTAGGTTCAAAGGTTACAGTTATTGAGATGATGGATAGAATCATCCCTTCTATCGATGTAGAAGCATCTGAACTATTAACCAAACTATTGAAGAAGAAAGGTGTAGATATTAAAACATCTACAAAGATTATCGAACTTGCTGATAAAGGTGGCAAAGTAGAGGTAAGGCTTGAAGGAGGCACATCTGTTGTGGCCGACAAAGTTCTTGTTTCAATTGGTCGCCGTCCAGACATTGAGGCACTAGGTGAAGTTGATTTTGAGATGGAGAATGGTAAGCTTAAAGTTGACAGATACATGGAGACAAGTGTAAAAGGTATCTATGCACCTGGAGACGTTAATGCTATCAAAATGTTGGCTCACGTCGCATTCCGTATGGGTGAGGTAGCTGCAGACAATGCTGTTAAAGGAAACCATAGAGAGCTAAACCTTCATTCTTCACCATCAGTTGTTTACACTCATCCAGAGGTGGCAATGGTAGGTCTTACAGAAGAACAAGCAAGAGAAAAGTATGATGTACGTGTAGGGCGTTTCGATTTTGTAGCAAATGGTCGTGCAATGGCATCAGGAGATAATGTTGGCTTTGTTAAGGTAATTGCTGATAACAAATATGGAGAAATCTTAGGAGTTCACATTGTTGGTCCAGCAGCTGCCGAAATTATCAATCAAGCATCTCTAATCGTCGAGATGGAAATTACTGTTGACGAGGTTGT
>JAAYFB010000286.1 GCA_012728465.1 Proteiniphilum sp.
CAAACACAGGACGTACACTATCGCTCACGGCCACTATGCCAGGCGACAAGAGTGATGGCCCCACCACAAGGGTTGACCTAGCGCAACTAGGTGATAAATCTATTGCCCTTACATGGGAAGAAACAGACGAGCTGCAACTTGCTTTTGTGCAAGGAGAAACTAAAATAAAGAGCACAGCCAGGGTAGCAAGTATCTCTGAAAATAGAAAAGACGCACAGTTTGAAATACTTATTCCCGCAAATATTAATACCCTCATAGCATTTGACCTATACGGTGTGTATGGCGGAGGTGGACTAGACAACACAGACCCTACCCTTGTAAAACTACCCGAGAATGCTGGCAATGCTGGTTCGCTTGCAACCATAAAGAGTAGAAAAGATGTGATGCTTTATTTTTCATCTAAAGATGTGCAAGCAGCTAATCCAAAGGCTTCGGTTGTTTTCAAACATTTGGGTTCTCTTTTTAGTATTACATTTGCTGATGCTATTACTCAAGATATGTTAGACCAAATAGAAGCCAACAAGATTGCTGAAGCACGTCTTGTGGGTGTAAATAACGATGGCAACGTTAATTGGGCTTATAATGCTGGCACAGCTGTAGGCAACAGTTTTGACTTAGTGACCAGAACGTTTAAAAACACAGAGACAAGTGGCAATTATATATCTCTTAGCATTGCAAATAGCGATTTGACAATAGGAAAGCCTCTCACAGCATGGGCGTGGTACCCTCCATTGGCTGATGTAAACTGGCCAGAACTATCACTAGAACTAAGAAACACTAGCAATGAAGTTGTTACTGCTACTGCCGACAGAAAAAGAGGAAGAACTGCCCCCACAGCTTCAGGCAAAAGCTTTTACTTCTATGCCACATGGGATGCAACTGGGTTATACTTTGCTGATGAGTCGCTTACTCCTGACTTAATTGCACCTAGATATCACGTGATGCATATGGGTTCTTTAAGCGCAATGCTAACTCAGACGCAGAAGGACACCATCACCACAATGATAATAACAGGAGAGATAAACAAGGCTGACTTTGAGGTGATGAAAAAAGAGATGCCAAAGCTAACGTATATAGATTTGAAAGATGTGACATGTGAGAATAATGAAATACCTGCTTTAGCACTTGGAGACTACCGTCCAGGGTTTAATAACACAACTATCTCCACTATTATTTTTCCTGAAAGTATTACAAAGATAGGGGATAGCTCAATTGAATTATGTACAGGTTTGACTGGTAGTCTGACCATTCCTGATAGAGTGATAACAATTGGGCAAGGTGCATTTAATGGTTGTACTGGCTTAACAGGATCGTTGCATCTCTCAAAAGCATTGAAAAACATTGGAACAAAAGCATTTTATAAATGTTCGGGCTTAACAGGCACTGTGACAATGCCGGAGGGTGTAACATCGATTGATGCTAGTGCATTTGAGCTATGCTCTAATATAACTGCTTTCACATTCCCTCATACCTCACTTATTACTTATACTAGTAAAATGCTTCCTACCACAGCTACTGTAGAAGTACCAAGAAATGCATACAATACATACAAAGCGGCAGCTGGATGGAAGAATCATACTATAGGTATATACGGTCATTTATACAATGACGAATACTATGTGAGAACTATGGGTACTTTAGGTGCTAGTCTTACAGCTTCGAAGAAGGCAAGTATTACAAAAATGACACTATTTGGAGAGATAAACAAGGCTGACTTTGAGGTAATGAAAAAAGAGATTCCTAACCTAACGCATGTAGATTTGAAAGATGTAACATGCGAAGGTAATAAAATACCTGACTATGCATTTGGAGGTGAGTATTCTAAAGACGCTAACAAGGCTATTAAAACGGTTATTCTTCCGCTTAGTATCACATCGATTGGGAAGTACGCATTTAATAATTGTACAGGCTTAACAGGCAATTTGACAATACCTGAGGGGGTAACATTGATTGGAGAAAATGCATTTAGTAGTTGTACTAACTTAAAAGGCTCTTTGACAATACCTACTAGTGTAATAGAAATTGGCAAAAGCGCTTTTGCCCATAGTGGCTTCACAGGCTCTTTAATTTTGCCTGAGAATATAAAATCCATTAGGAATTATGCATTTTATGAGTGTATTGGTTTTACAGGAAAGATTGTTTTCCCAATAGGTCTTACTCATATAGAAGGACTTGCATTTGACAAGTGTAAAAACATAACTGCTTTCAGATTCCCTCATACTACACCTATTGAATATACTCCTGTAATGCTTCCTCACTACTCAACAGTTGAAGTACCATCATCTTTAGTTGCAACATATAAAGCACATCCTGACTGGGGACATCCTACATATAATCATACTTTTGTGGGATATTAATAACACCTCTTTAAAACAACATTTATTTTATTTACCCCCCCAACCATTGGCAACAGTGGTTGGGGGGGGG
>JAAYFB010000287.1 GCA_012728465.1 Proteiniphilum sp.
CAAATGTATAACATTGCATTCTCTTCCTGAGGAGTTAATAGTTCCATAATCTTTTCTATTTATTTAGTTATTATATTATTGATAAAGTATGTTTACAAGGCAAATGTACTAACTTTTAGTAGAACGCCAAATAATAAGCAATCATTTCAATGTTAAATAAACACAAACAACATCTAACTAATAGCTTATTGATTTACAGACAACAAAAAAAGCCCAATAGGATTAAAGTATTCCTATTGAGCTTTTATATAATGTTTTATGTACTAATATCCTTAATCTGCTGCTCTTAACAGTTTTTCGTGCATTGACTTTGCTGCCTTTCTGCCATCACCCATCGCAAGGATAACGGTTGCTCCACCACGTACAATATCACCACCAGCATATATAGTATTTTCGTGGGACTTCATTGTATCGTCAACCACTATAGTTCCCCATTTAGTAATTTCTAATCCAGAGAATGATGCAGGAATCAAAGGATTTGGTGAAACACCAACACTTACAATAACTTCATCAACCTCTATCCAACGAGTGTCACCTTCAATAGCAACTGGTCTTCTTCGTCCAGAGGCATCTGGTTCACCAAGCTCCATGCGTTGTAGTTCCATTCTGGTAACTTGTCCACGCTCATTGCCTTCATATTGTAATGGATTATGAAGATTAAGAAACTCTATTCCTTCTTCCTTAGCATGCTTAACCTCTTCAACACGAGCTGGCATCTCTTCTTCCGATCGTCTGTAAACAATCATTGCTTTCTCAGCTCCTAGCCTACGTGCTGTTCTTACGGCATCCATTGCAGTGTTTCCACCACCAATTACTGCTACCTTCTTGCCCATCAGCACTGGAGTATCACTATCTGGATCAGAAGCCTGCATTAAGTTAACACGAGTAAGATACTCATTACACGACATTACACCATTGAGGTTCTCACCTGGTATGTTCATAAAGTTTGGCAAACCTGCTCCACTACCAATAAAGATAGCCTTAAAGCCCTGCTCCTTTAGGTCCTCTTGAGAGATTGTTTTACCAACTATAATATTTGTGATAAACTTTACACCCATTTTCTTAAGTACGTCTATCTCAATATCCACAACGTCGTTTGGCAATCTAAATTCTGGAATACCATATCTTAATACCCCACCCAACTCGTGTAGTGCCTCAAAAACCGTAACATCATAACCAAACTTTACCATATCGCCAGCAAACGCCAATCCTGCAGGACCAGATCCCACAACAGCAATTTTAATACCATTGCTTGGGGCAATATCAGGCACAGACATTTCACCACTCTGTTGCTCATAGTCTGCCGCAAAACGCTCTAGGTAACCAATAGCGACAGCTTGTTTATTTAGCTTTACAGTGTAAAAGCATTGGCTCTCACATTGTCTTTCTTGCGGACACACTCTACCACATACTGCTGGCAAAGCACTTGTCTCTTTAAGAACTCGAGCAGCCTCAAGAAACTCACCTCTCTCTATATTCTTTACAAACTTTGGTATATTTATCTCTACAGGACATCCAGTAATACAAGTAGGATCAACACAATCAAGACACCTTTGTGCTTCGGCTACAGCCAAATCAGCAGTGAGCCCTAAGTTAACCTCTTCATAGTTTCTACTTCTCACAACTGGGTCAACCTCTGGCATTTCCACTCGTGTAAATGCCATACGGTCTTTATTTTTTATCTTCTTACGAATATCTAGTCTCCACTCCTGCGCACGCTCTGCTTTTAAATACTCTTGAGTAGTCATATATCTTTAAATTCTAATTCTTAAATACTAAACAATAACCAGATCAATTATAAGCCTTTAACCTCATGAGCATTTCATCAAAATCTACTTGATGTGCATCAAACTCTGGGCCATCTACGCAAACAAACTTGGTTTTTCCTCCAACGCTCACTCTACATGCTCCACACATTCCTGTACCATCAACCATAATGGTATTAAGAGATGCCATAGTTTTGACATCATATTTTTTAGTTAGTTGGGCAACAAACTTCATCATTATTGCTGGACCAATTGTTACACAAAGGTCAACTTTTTCACGCTTAATTACATCTTCTATTCCCAAAGTAATAAGCCCTTGTTGTCCGTACGAACCATCATCGGTCATTATTATTACCTCATCTGAGTATTTAGAAACCTCATCTTCAAGAATAATATAATCTCTAGATCGACCTCCAATAACTGTAATAACACGATTTCCGGCCTTCTTCATAGCCTCAATAATTGGCAACATGGGTGCAATACCCACTCCACCTCCTGCGCATAATACTGTTCCGATTTTATCCACATGAGTGGCATTTCCTAATGGTCCTACTAAGTCTGTTACATAGTCTCCTGCTTCAAGTTGGCAAACCTTTTCAGAGGATTTACCTACTCGTTGAATAACAAGGGTGATAGTTCCCTTTGCAGAATCAGAATCGGCAATAGTATATGGCACCCTCTCACCTTTATCACCCACTCGAAGCATGATAAAGTGTCCAGCTCTACGGCTCTTTGCAATTAGAGGAGCTTCTATCTCAAACTTGACAACTCTGTCAGACAGATTTTCTTTAGATACAATTTTGTTCATTGTGTTAAATAAATTACACAGCAAAAATATAAATTTTAAATCACAATATAACACTCAAAGACAACTTTGTTTATAATTAATCGAAAACATCTATACTTCAATTACTCGTTCCAATAATGATACAAAACCAGTAATATTGAACAAAATCTAAAATAAAACATTATCTTTGTACTATATATTTACAATATACCCATGGGGTTGACTGGTTTTGACAGCGGGCAGAAGCGGTTTGTAAGCATGCAGTGCATTGTTGGTTCGCACTTTAATAATAATCCTCAAACTTTTTAACTGGCAACAACAATTACGCTCTTGCTGCTTAATCGAAGTATAGTAGATTGAAGCTTAATCCCGACATTAGATGACGGGACAAGACATCACCCGGAAGCTCTGGCTTCGAAGCGTTCCGATTAGGTGGTGCAGGTATATCGAAGATAGGTTGAGAGACGCTTCGGCTCTTTTCCGAAACTAAAGAAGATAAGGACTGGGTTTGGTGGTTTTAGTCGCGCCCACTCTCGAAAACCAAAATAAAACTAAGCATGTAGAAAGCAAATTGATTCCCTGTTTGGACGAGGGTTCGAATCCCTCCAGCTCCACAATAAAGGGTGTAAATCAAGAAGTTACGAGATTTACACCCTTTATTACACCCAAGAATATCAACTACTTTTTATAAAATAGAATATCAGAGTTAAATCTGATGTAGACAGCATATTACACCTCTATAA
>JAAYFB010000288.1 GCA_012728465.1 Proteiniphilum sp.
TATGAACACAAGCAAAAGGTCTTTATTTTCAACTGTCTGCTGTAATAGTGATGTAAACATATTATCAGTTGCAGCAAGAATTCTAACAGAATTAGAAACCGGAAGAGTAAAATCAACTTGCTTAATAAAATCAATCAATTCATTATACTCCTCTGTCCAGTAGAGAATATAAATAAACTCGATAGGATAAAACGTGTTATAAACATTGCCTTCATTTTCTTTAAGCAGCAAGTCTTTAACCTCTTTCACCTTAAACATATCGCTTTTTTCAAAATGATCCAGTAGCAAACGCCTGCCCTTATCTAAAAAGACATGTTTGGATTGTTCGTAATTTATAATCTCACTGCGCAAAGAGTCTTTTTCATTTTGGGAAAATGAATTAAGAGAAAACAGCACAATAAAAATAGTAGCAAAGAGTAGTCTTATTTTCATGGATAGAATTTGTTAATTATTTTTCTTAGAAATAAACTGAAAGTCCTACTGAGCCGCCCAAACCTTTAGTTGAGTATTTGTAGTCAGAATTATCTGAAGTTCGTGTACTCAGCTCAGCATACTCTGCCATCAAATCGATGGAGATATTATTACTTACAAAAAATGCTGCTCCAATTCCGCCTGCCCAGGTAAAACCACTAAATGACATGTTTCCCATAGAAACATTTGCATATCCGGCACCCAAAGCCACAAAAGGGCGTACCGTTTTATCTTTAAGGAAATAATATGCAACAGTAGGCATCAAGATAAACTCAGTAGTTTTACTTTGATAATCACCATCTGCAATCGAAAATGTAGCCTGCCCGCCAATTGAGAAGTTATCAATAACAAAATAACTCAAGCTTGGTGTAATGGAAAATGAATACCCATCAATATCCATTGCTTCTCTGTCTCCGATGCTTATATTATCACCATTAAGATGATTCGAAAAATAAGTACCTCCAATTGAAGATCGTCCCGAAATAGAAAATTTACCCTTCTCTGTTTGAGCAGTTATTAAAGTTGAAAATAAGCAGAATAGTACGGCAACAACTAATAGTTTTTGTTTCATAGATTTATATAAGTTAAAGAACTATAGATTAATTGAAAAAGCTTGAAAATATATAAGTTTTCAGTCTGTTTTAATATTGTGTAACATTAGCGACAAAGATTTATATTATTTTATTATCCCCCCCGTATTGTCAAATTAATATAATTACGAAAGCCTGCATATTCCATTATTTAGTGTGGAAAAGTATTTATCCTAAATCCTTCCATGAAACAACTCTACTTGCTTTGTGTTATGCCATGACTAGACAAATGTACGAAATCCGTACTTAGTCCTTACAAAGTCCTTACCAACTCCTAATATAGCTTATATAAATAGGGAGTTGATAGGGACAAGGTAAGGACTAAATATGTCCAATCCTTGGGCAAGCTACAGGCAAAGTTTGGACAGAGTTTGAGCAAAGTTTTGCCAAATCACGTAAAAAGTTAGCTTTTTGATAGATAGCAAAATCGGTTGATAACTTATACTGATAATGCAAAAACTTTAACCCTATTTTCCGTATATTTGCCAGTACAGATCCTCAAAAA
>JAAYFB010000289.1 GCA_012728465.1 Proteiniphilum sp.
CTACTTTTAGCAATCCCATTTTCTGCCTCTTCATATCTATTTAGTCTTGTATAACTATCCACCGTGGTTGGTAGTAAATCGGCTTCGCCTTCTGTTTCTAAATACTGTAATAACTTTATATGCTCGTCATACAGAGCAACTCCGGCACGAGGTTGGATGAGTGTTTTGTTCTCTTTCACACCCTCTTCTAGCTTTACCCCAAATCTCTTTTCGGCGGGGATTGATTTTTGATATGCTACTGCTTCATTAAAATCTACATTTGAGCCAGTAGCCCATTGCTTTAATACCTCCTCGCGCTGAGCGAAGAAGTGATCATTTGTTAGTTTTTTGTTTTTTATTTCCATGAGATTTTTTATTAGTAGGGATAAATCCCTACGTTATTCAATCAGGTGTTTATTTTTTAATATCCCTTGGGACAAATCCCAGGGCAATTCAATCGGGTTCTATTATCGATTTTGAATTGACTCCACAAGTATCTGGAGATACCAGGATAAATCTCCTTGCTAGCTCCATCCCCACCTCTTCATATTTCCCACTCAAAAGTCCAATAGCAGAGAATATATACTCTCTATCAGTAAAATATTTTGGGTTCGAAGGCTTAGCAAAAGATGTGTCAGTAGATAATCTTTTGGCACCATCAAGTATTTTGTTGGGATACTCAGAATTTATTATTGCGCCTCCAATACCAATAACATAGGGAATGTTTGTCAAATCTTTGCCTGTAAGTGCAAACACTTGCCCAAATGGTGTAAATACTGACTCGTAAGTACCCACATGTCGTTCCACTGCTATCTTTACAGCATTTTTGGCTATTGCCATTTCTATTTCTTGTTGAATCGATTGAGGTGTTGCAAGTATTGAAGGATCATCAGATACAGTCTTTACCCATTTTATTATTTCATCCTTATCAATATTATTATGCTCACTAAATGAGTCAATGTCTATTTCATCAACTAGCGATGTCAAGCTATAGCGCATACCCAAATCCCCTTCCACTGTTCGCTTGTTGATTGGTTCGGGCAGTCCTTTTGTTGTTGCATTCTCTATTGTGGGCAGTCCGCGTGCTATAGAGTAAACATCCGTAGTGGCTCCACCGATATCAATTGCTAAAAGCTCGCCAAGTCCTTCAAGATTTTTAGTTCCTTTGCTAAGAAGCTCACAACCATTTAGTACAGCCAGTGGGGTGGGAATTATATCTTCTTCTGCAAGCTTTTGAATTCCACTTAGACCTTTAGCTTCAATAATTTGATTAATAAATAGTTCTGTAATCTTCTGTTTAGCAGGCTCTATGTTTAGTTTATTAAACTCGGGCATCACATTTTCAGTTATCACATATGGTTTTGACGATTGATTAAATAAATTTTCAATCTCTGTCGAGGCACTCTTATTGCCCGCTACAATGGTAGTAAAATTTCCATTTATATTAACCAATTTCGAAGCATTAGCAATAATAACATCCTTGTTGCCTCCATCTGTTCCTCCACATAGTAATACTAAATCGGGATTGATGAGTTCAATTTCATTCATCTCCAAGTTTGATAGCTCAAAGGAATAGGTTTTCATCACTTTAGCTCCTGCGCTTGATGCTGCAAGTTTTGCTGCCTTTGCAGTAAGCTCGGGAACAAGTCCCAAAGCCACCATCTTCAATCCCCCCGCTGCACTACTACAACAAAGTAGCTCGTCATATTCAAATTTGGATCCGATTTTATGTTCCAACTTTTGCAAAGCATTTCTAAAGCCATCCATCACATCAGTCTCGATGGTCGTGAAGGCGGAAGATGTAGCAATTACGCTACACTCTTCGGTGTTGATTGCTACAAGCTTGGTGTAAGTGCTTCCAATGTCGGCTGTGAGAATATTCATAATTTAGTACAGTTGTTGTTCAGTTGATGTTCGATAGTTATTCAGTTGACGTTCAATTGTTGTTCAGTTGTTATTCTATTGTTGCTAAATTGCTTTGTAATTGAATATCTACCCAATTATCCACTCAATCTTCTATTGCAGACTCTTGGTTTGTGCTGTTATGTAGTTGTTCAGCTTTACTCCTAAGTTGTTATATCTCTTCAATAGATTATCATAGAGTTCTTTGGTGATGAACTCTCTTCGGAATGCTTTGGTCATACATGTTTTGCTCTCATAAAGTGAACCTCTGCCAATGATTGAAAAGCTTCTGGAATCTCTGAAGATAAATCTACCAAAGCCTTCACTAATATTTAAGCATACCGAATCTGCTGCCCTAATCCATTGTTTGCCCAATGTGTTTTTATGGAATTCAGGCATCTTATTTACCTCAAAAAACACAATGTCTGACAAGTTCATGGATAAATTATATATCTCCAAGTCTTCTAACTTCATAATCTAGTACAGTTGTTGTTCGGTTGATATTCAATTGAATTACTATCGAATAGCTATCGAGTTATCAATTGATTAAGATCTTCAATACAAGTATCAACATCAGTTCCGGGGGGGTATGCCTTAGTGAAGCCCATGGCAAGAAAACGCTTTTCGACATCATGAAAATCCTGTTTGCCCACAACAAGGTTTCCGCCAGCCAAAAGTGGTATATCCTTTAAGCCAGCCTCGTCGCACTTTTCACGTAAGCCGTGGCAATCAATTTCGCCATGACCATATAGTGAAGAAACAAGAATGGCATCAGCGTTAGTTTCGAGGGCAGCCTCAATATACTCTTCCTGAGTTACCATTACACCCAGGTTAATCACTTTAAATCCTGCTTGCTCAAGAGCATAAGCCAAAATTTTATTACCTACAGCGTGAACATCTGCTCCTATCACGCCAGTTACTACTGTTATCTCATTCATAATAGTATTTTTCATAAATGTTATGGTGCAAAGTTACAGCTTATTAAGGTATTAGCAAGTTTTATTTCTAATGTTTTTTACTCAACAAGAAGAATAATTAAATATTAGCAGTTTTGTAGTAAATATATGTGTTTTTTTGAGTGTCTATATATATAATGTGTAAAGTTGTAAATTGTCTATTTTTGATTACCAATTTCCCTTATTCTAAATAGTATTGCGAGTTATTATGTATATCTGTTCACACCTTCTTAAAAGAACAGCATGTCATATATATTTTTAAAGGCCAAAGCCATTAATTGTGTACAAATGATAAGTAATTGTCAGATGTTAGATTATTTGTAATCACAAATATAATTTCGCAAAATAAG
>JAAYFB010000008.1 GCA_012728465.1 Proteiniphilum sp.
ACTATTTTCATCCACTCCTTTTAAATTGCGCTCTCTAGTAAAGGTCTTTTCATTTATTGAATTGCATCCATTACTACACCGGAATATCCCGTTGCTCTTATTCACGGGATTACTAAAAGATAATCCTTGCTTAAACTCTGGTTGAACTGTAATATTGTCATATCGGTTTGGCTCTCCTTTTTTGGGCAGTTGAATTTTGGTAAGGAAAGAGTCTTTTGTCGGCTAAAACAAAATGGGGGCTCTTTTCTTTTTGTTAGGTAATAGTAAGTTAATAATCTTGAATCTCCTAACACTTTCTATAGCTATTGGAAAAAATCATATTTGACTACTTCGGGAATATTCATATTTGGGCTACTTAAAAACGGAGATTGTGTTTTTAATCTTGACAATGCGAGCATACTGTGCTATAATAACCATAGTAAAAACGAAATGCACGTAATTGATATTGAGATAGGAGCTTTGCAGTTATGAAATTATTAAAAATACGAGTCTCCGGACTTCCGCTGTTTGGCGGGACGAGTGAAATTGATTTTACAGCCCTGCAGAGAGTGACGGAAGAAAATGCCGACAAGATGAACTGTCTTTTCTCAAATGGTATACAGAAGTACTATCAGAATAATGTACTGTCTTTCATAGGCGTCAATGCCTCTGGCAAAACAACATTATTAAAATTGATTACATTCGTTTGCCGGATGCTAAACAATGAACCGATCAACAGGATTGATTGCAGAGAGTTTCTTGACGGTGTAACCGACAAAGGCGAAGTGGTCCTTGACACTTTTTTCTATGCAAAGAACAATTCCGTCAATTTGCTGCATACAGTAATTGGGAAAAAAGCAGACCGATTTATTATTATGGATGAAACGTTGAAATCAAAGCCGGTATCAAAAGTTGTTAGCAAAAAAGATATGTTTGCTCCCGACGGATTTGAAAACGTAATGTCACGCGACAATAACGAGGCGTTTCTGCTTGATGATGTGAGCATTATGATAGCTGTTAACAAAAAGACAAACGATCAATTGATTTTTACAGATATGCTGCGTTACACAAACATCAATCAGCTTAGCATATCCGAGGACTGCCCTGCGGAATTAATTGCGTTTTTTGATTCCAGTATAGAATCCCTTAGGGTCAAAGACTCCGGTAAGGATACTGTTATTCGATTGACATTTAAAAATAAAGATGAGATTAAGCTTAATCAATTGTCGGAACTAAACAGATATCTTTCATCGGGCACAATCAAAGGAATAAATACATTCCTGAATGCGATTAAGACCTTCAAACAGGGAGGATATCTTATTGTGGATGAGTTGGAGAACCATTTCAACCATGAGATTGTATCTACATTGATTCGATTCTATATGGATAAAAAGGTAAATCCAGACGGTGCCATGTTAATATTCTCAACGCATTATTCGGAATTGCTGGATGAGTTTGAGCGCAACGACAATATCTACATTGTCCGCAACCGTGATGGTATCACGGCGGAAAATCTATCGACAATTCTGAAGCGCAATGATATTAAAAAGAGTGAAGCATATCAGAGTGGCTTTTTGGATGGTACAGTTCCAATGTATGATGCGTATATGGACTTGAAAAAAAGTGTCATACGCGCACATAAGGAGGGGTGAAATGGAACTGTCCAAATATATCGCCTGCATTTGTGAAGGCTCCGCCGAACAAGCGATTGTCGAATTGCTGCTGAACAACGACAAATTGATCTTCACCTATGACGATTTGCTTGACGGAGAGGTTATACGTTCCAGAAGTGCAAAGAACTTTGAAGAACGATATTTGAGAAAAGGTTTCACAGAGAAGATTACCGTCCTGCGGATTCTGGATTCCCGCCGAGAGAACTTCTGTTTGAGTAAAGCATACGCACCCAAAATCAATGTTATTAATATAATAACAGCACCAGAGATCGAAATGCTTGTTATTTTCAATGAAAATAAGTATACCGAGTATAAGAAATCAAATATGAAACCCAGCGAATTCTGTAAAGCTGTTATGGGATATCACAATATAAAAAGTATAGAGTTTATCAGAAAATATTTCTACAATACGGATTTTCTTGTTTCGGCAATTCGAGAATATAAAAGAATGTCTGCCATACATCGCAGAGAATACACATTATGTGATTTATTGAAATAATCCATATCTGCACATTTCACATAGTAATGCTCTTTTGATACAATTGCATTGAAAATGACCATATTACAAGAATTGAATACCAGCCACCCCGGTAACTTTCCCACTTGCTAAAATCCCTTAGCAAAACGGAAAGCAACAAGGGTGGCTACTTTTATATTCATTAGTCGAGAACCGATACTCATACGGTTTTCGGCTTTTTTTGTGCTGCAATTTCTCCCCTGTTTTTCTGGTTTTTGACCTCGAGATAATGTTTTAAAATGAGGGAAAGATTATAACAAAACACAACATACAGTATTATCGCTACAAATCATGTCTACATGTAGCATTTAGCTATTCTATTAAAGTGGGTTAAATTCAGGAAAGCTTTTGACTGAGAATGCAGACAAAGATAAGTTTTAAAGATGCTTGGATTTATTTAATATTGAACAAAAATTGGTTTTAGTAGAGCTATGACGACGAAGTTGTAAAAGGTAAACTGTAAATGTCCGAAAAAGACAAGTTGAAAAATGTAGGTTTCAGGTATTAATCTTGTTATCAATTTGATAATAGGAGAATGCAATGAGATCAGATATTAAAGAGGCAGTTTACATGGCAAAAAAAGAAAGAATTGCGATAAATTACGCAGAAGTCGCACGACAATATGGCTGTGATTATCGTACTGTTAAAAAGTATTATGAAACTCAACAAGATGAGCCAGTCTTACGTAAGGCACGTATTGTACAAAAAAAAA
>JAAYFB010000043.1 GCA_012728465.1 Proteiniphilum sp.
CTTATGCGATTTGCTTCATTCATAAAGCCCATCGCAATGTTGTTATACGTCGTTTTGTCAAGCATGTAGTGAGCCACAATTACATCCGTAAGAGTTCTCATGTCGTTGCTCGACATTATTATCAGCTCGCTATTGCTAGGAGCATCAATATCTACATTTCTAAGCAAATCCTCTTTCTCTTCCCTCACCTCTAGATACTCTTCATTAGCACTAATCATATTAGTTACATAGCTTTGAGCACCTGTTTTTATTATAGCCTCGCCAAACTCTGCTGATGATGTGAGTTTGGTGTTAAGGTCCTTAAACATAGCAGTTACAGCATCATGACGTGCTCTTGTAATGCTAATTGACAGAGACTTTATCCATCTGTCGAGTATTTCGGCACTTTCTTGTTGATCAGCTACTATACTTAGCTTGCACGACTTAACTTTTGCCTTAAAGGCCTGAAAAGCTCTTATCCTTTTTTGATGCAATGCTTGTATCACAGGCGTAAGGCGATGCCCTCTTTCGCGCACCTCCACACTATCGAGTGCTTTGATGTGTTCATGAACTTTGTCTAGATACACCTTCACTGTATCATCTGTAGGAGTCGGAAGCTCACTATCTACTATTGCTGCTAATCTTTTGTAAGACACTGTGTACTCGCCAATCGGCAGCTGTTTCATATATGAACTTAAATATATTTTATCCATATTATTTTAGTTTTTTTGTGCCCATGAGTTTGTTTTACGAGCACGGTTGTTTTTTATATTACTAAATGGAGCTTGCTTGCTTTTGGTTGACGTTGAGGATGATAGCGCGTTAGTATGCAGAATTTATATCTTTTTCACTTTACACTACTATCTCAGGCCATACCTTTTGGCAAAACCACATGCTCCCTATGCATAGCCGCTAAAGCGTTTCTATGCCAGAGTGTTAAGCATAAATCATAACCGCTAGCAGCCAAAGGCTGAGTGCAGGCTTATGAACTTTGACGCCACCATATCTAGAAATGATATTTGTGCACCAAATTGCTTCTTATTTCCTTCTTTCATTTGGGTGTTACAATGCTCCGTTTGGGATTTACACTTCACCTTCGTTCATGGTCTTGAAAAAGTGAAGGGAGCATTTTGTAAGATTGTTTTTCAATAAACAGATATCTAATTATCATCGTTTGCAAACGTGTAGTTGGCGAAAGTACTTGCGTATCCTTTGATCGCAAATTGTATTTCTATAATAGTCAAAAAGACTACACTTGTCTTGAGTGCTAATATTATCTGTTTCTTTTTATAACATCAATTCCATTACTATCGTGTTATTTATTGCAACTGTTTTCTACTTTTCTTATATATTCCTCCTTTCGTATTTTAAATTATTTTCTCTCATTTATATCAATGCAAACAGTGTGCCAAGTTTTGTATAAATGTGTCATTTTTGACATATATGCTTAATAAAATTGATTTTTGTCAATTTTATTACAATTTTGGCAGATGTGCATGTTGTTTTTGTCATGTTGTCTGTCAGGTTTTGTCACAAACTGACATACTGACAAAATTCGATTTACTGTCATGTTTATGCTTCATGTTACCCTTTAGTTGAATCACAATTGCACAATGAAAGGAGTAGCATTTTTCAAAGCAAAACATTATTGTTAAAAAATTAACTTAATCGAGATGTGAAATACATCTAAATTTAACGTAAATAAAAGTTTGAAGAGTTAAATCCCAAATGGAATTTTACGCTGTAATTTTACAGCGTGTTTTCCACATTCAATTTCTGACATTTTTGTATGGCAGACTGCAAAAGTTGAACCATTTTTGTACATTTCCGTTTGACAACGAGTAAAAGTGATAACATGTTTTATGAATTGCGAGTGAAAATGGTTAAAATCGAATGGTTTTTCATCAATTTAAATTTCACAGACTCTTTTTCCAAATGGAAAAGTCATTTCTCCAAATGAAAATGCCATTTTCCAAACCATTTTTACTCATTCCCTAAATTTTTTATGTCAACCATATTTGACTCTTGCTCATTGCCTTTTTGGCGAGTGTCAATGTGATTTGAGTTTTGCTTGTTGTCGAAAATGCGAAGAGATTTTGGAATAGCTGTCATGAATTATATACTGAAAGTACTTAAATGATTATTTTATTTAAATGAAAAATGAAA
>JAAYFB010000290.1 GCA_012728465.1 Proteiniphilum sp.
ATATTCAAAGAAAACGAATAAAATGAAATTAAATACTTTTGCATATTCATTCTTTTTTTACTTTTACTTTAGTAAGTAAGACAGGATTATATATGCAAAAAATTAAATAACAAAATATTTCAAAGTATAGAAGTCCTGTCAAAGTAATGACAGGACTTTTTTTGTATAATAATCATATTTAAATGAAAAGAGTAGCTATACAGGGGGGACTTGGTGCTTATCACGATATTGCGGCACACAATTATTTTCAGGAAGATCTAGAGATTGTTCCTTGCATTACCTTTAAAGACATATTTGTAGAAGCGGATAACGATGAGCAATTGCTAGGTGTGATGGCTATCGAAAACACAATTGTTGGTGGATTACTTCAGAATCATGACTTGTTAAAGCTCAACAATATGAGAATTGCAGGTGAGCATAAGCTTAGGATATCTCACACTTTATCTGCGTTGCCTGGGCAAGATATTGGTGACATTAAGGAGGTCATATCACACCCAATGGCTTTGATGCAATGCTCCGACTTTTTAGATACATTTCCAAATCTGAAAGTGGTTGAGCATGAGGATACAGCACTAGCAGCTAAGGATATATTTGAACAAAATCTTACAGGTGTAGCCGCTGTATGTAGTGAAAGGGCTGCTCAGCTTTATAATCTTAATGTTCTTGCCAGAAGCATAGAAACTAATAAACGAAATTTCACTCGTTTTCTTATTCTTGCACATGATAATATGGTAGATGAGGTTCGCAAATCGGAGGAGATTGATAAGGCTTCTTTAGTGTTTGTGTTGCCACACAAAGAGGGAAGTCTATCTCAGGTATTATCAGTGCTTTCATTTTATGATATAAATCTTACTCGAATTCAATCACTTCCCATAGTAGGCAGAGCTTGGGAGTATCAATTCTATATTGATTTAAGTTTCTCAAATTTTGAACGATATAAGCAGTCTGTTAAAGCTATTATTCCATTGGTGAGCAACCTAATAGTTTTGGGTGAGTATGTGTCAGATAAGCAGTTTATTAACAAATAGAACATTATAATTTATGAGTATAAATACAATCGAACCAGCAGAACGCATTAAAGGTATTTCAGAGTATTATTTTTCTGTTAAACTGGCAGAGGTTGCCAAAATGAATGCCCAAGGCATGGATGTCATTAGCTTGGGTGTGGGAGCGCCTGACAGAATGCCATCCGAAGAGACAATAGATACACTTTGTGAGACGGCACGCCAATCTGATGTGCATGCATATCAGCCTTATACAGGTATAATAGAGCTAAGAAAAGCATATGCTGATTGGTACAAAAGAATATATAATGTTGACTTGACTACAAATGAGGTATTGCCTTTAATAGGTTCAAAAGAAGGTATATTACATATATCAATGACCTTCCTAAATAAAGGAGACTCGGTATTGGTTCCAAATCCTGGATATCCTACCTATTCGTCAGTGTCAAACTTGGTGGAGGCAAATATCATAAGTTATGACTTGTTAGAAAGTGATGGATGGCAACCCGATTTTGATGCTTTAGAGAAAATGGATCTAAGCAACGTAAAGCTTATGTGGGTAAATTATCCAAATATGCCTACAGGTGCAAATGCTACTATCGAGTTGTTTGAGAAGTTGGTATCCTTTGGCAAGAAGCATAATATAGTTATCTGCCATGATAATCCATATAGCTTTATTCTCAATGATAACCCTTTGAGTATCTTATCCATTGAGGGAGCAAAAGATATTTGTATTGAGTTGAACTCTTTGAGCAAATCTCATAATATGTCGGGATGGCGCATGGGTATGCTAGCATCTAATCCTGAGTTTGTGAAATGGATATTGAAGGCTAAGAGTAACATTGATAGTGGACAGTTTAAGCCTATGCAGTTGGCTACCATAGTTGCGCTCAACAATAGTGACGAGTGGCACAACAATATGAATAAAGTGTATGCTGAACGTAGAGTGTGGGCTGAAAAGATAATGGATGCTATGGAGTGTAAGTATGATCCCTCTCAAGTAGGGTTATTTGTTTGGGGAAAACTTCCAGATTCTTCACCCAATAGCAAAGAGTTTATCGATTCTATATTGCAAGAAGCCAAAGTCTTTATCACGCCAGGAGCTATATTTGGCAGCAATGGCAATAGATATGTTCGAATATCGTTAGGCTCATCAGTCGAGAAGATTAAAGTTGCATACGAAAGAATAAAAAAATATTTTGAACAGAAATAAATCACAGCAAATAATAAATAATAAACAGATATAATTATGAATTTTCAATCAATATTATTACCAGGAATAGATGATAAGCGTCCATTGATGATATCGGGACCTTGTAGTGCAGAGACTGAAGAACAAGTGATGGAGACAGCTCATCAATTAGCAAAGCA
>JAAYFB010000291.1 GCA_012728465.1 Proteiniphilum sp.
AAAACTTAACAATAATTGCGAATGAAAAGTGATAATGATAGTGTTTTAAATTTATATCTGTCAATGTCATTTGTCATTTTGAGTTTTCGCAATTAAAAACTGTCAATAACGTTTGACATTTTGAGTTTTTGGAATTTAAAACAGCCAATGTCGTTTGACATTTGGGGGTGCTTACATAGAAATTGAGCTAATCAATTATTCAATCCACATCAATCCACTCATGATGCCATCAGATATAAATATGCCCTTATTAGTGAGTCGCAATTTATTGTTTTCATGGACCAACAATCCTTCATCTATATATTTTTTTGCTAGTTGCAAACAATATTCTACTCGTTCCTGACCAAATCTACTCTTCATTACATCTATATTTATACCCCTCATCATACCCAATTTTGTAAGTATAAACTCGTTGTACTGCTCCGATGAAGATAATGTTTCACCCTCTTGAGGAAGTTGACCCTCTTGCATGGCTAAAATATATTTTCCTAGAGATGCAATGTTCCATGTTCTGCTTGAACCATCATAAGAATGTGCAGAAGGACCAAATCCTATGTACTTTTGATCGAGCCAATAAGAGGTGTTATGTTTTGAATACAATTCGTCCTTCGCAAAATTAGAAATTTCGTAATGCTCAAATCCATTCTGCGACATTTGCTCAATGAGCATTGAAAACATGGCAGTACTCATATCATCAACTATGGGTACCACCCTACCCCTTTCTAGTAGATTATAAAGCTTAGTATCCTTCTCATAAATTAGATGATAGGCTGACATGTGCTGAACATTGAGTTCAAATGCCTTTTGCAAATTAGTCATCCAAAGCTCTAATGTTTGATTGGGCAGTCCATAGATGAGGTCGATACTTATATTATTGAACCCCACTTGTTGGCAATATTTTACTGCATCTATTGCCTGTTGACCATTATGACGTCGGCTCAAAAACTTGAGCTCATCATCATCAAAGCTTTGAATACCTATGCTTAGTCTATTTATTGGCAAATCATTGCGAAGCATATCTACATACTCTTTTGACAAGTCATCGGGGTTGGCTTCGATAGTGATTTCGGCATCAGCATCGATGTTATAGTTTTGAAATATGTAATTAAATATCTCTTTAAAATGATTGATACTAAGTCGAGATGGAGTTCCGCCACCAAAGTATATTGTTTTAATCGTGTCGGTTGTCTCATTTTTTCTCAACACAAACTCAGAGCATAGAGCTTTTACGAAGGCGTCAATATTTCCCTCATCTGTCTCTTTATAAAAATTGCAATAAATGCACCTTGTTTTGCAATATGGGACGTGTATGTATATACCAGCCATTATTTAATGAATGAAGCTATTAATAATTTTCTTGTATGCGGCAAAATACTTTTTTACTCTCATAATTGTTTCACCATCTAGAACATCTAGCCTACGCAAATCCATATTATCTGTCAAGTCATTAATCTTTACACGAGCTGCCAATGGGTTTAGAATAATTTTGTCGATATATTCGTCATACGTCTCCGTTTCATAATGCGTCATTGTGTGCACCGCATCCAGTATTTCAGCATCAAAGCCCTCCTCTTTAAGATTATCAATCGTAAGATTGCTATCTTCTACAACATCATGCAGTGCACCCACAATCTTTTCCTGTATGGTTTGACCTGCACTCGACACTCGAATTACATGATTAATGTATGGTTGGTTATTTTTGTCGTACTGTCCTGTATGCACTTCAATTGCAATATCTGTTGCACGAATTAGTTGATTATGTAAACTCATTTTCTACTCTCAATTATTTCTTTCACCAATAATGGTTCGTCCGTAGTAATGAAATCAACATTTAAATCAAGCATAATGTTGATGTCTTCCATTTTGTTAACTGTCCACACATTAACTTTGAGACCAAGATCGTGGCACTCTTTCACCCATTCGGGATACTTCTTTATTACATTAAGATTGTAGTCAATTCCTGATAAACCCATAGCCTTAACAACGTTAGGAGCCATGTCCCCATTCAGATAATAGGCTGGTGCATCGGGAGCAATATCGTTTAATACATTTAAATAGTTAATACCAAAAGCGATATACTCAACCCTATCTTGTAGTCCCCTATCATTTACCATATCAACCACCTTTTGTGTCAATATTCGCTCCTGATCTGCTGTGGCATGTGTTTTAAATTCTATAATCAACTTAGTATTTTTGCATTTCACAAATTCATCTAAATACTCCTCTGCTGTGGGCATAGGCTCTCCATTTGACAAAACAACCTTCCTTAGCCTATCAAAAGTGGTGTTTTGCACCACCAGTTTTTCGCCATTATCAGTAATTGTAGCATCATGATTTACCACTGCAATACCATCAGCCGATAGCCACAAATCTACTTCAGATCCATAAAGCTTTAATGAGTCAGCCTTTTGCAAAGCAGCAATTGAGTTTTGTGCAGAGCCATCAGTCTTCCAAAAACCACGATGTCCAATGATTTGAGTTTGAGAAAACGATGGTGAAAGTACGCAAACGATTAAAGCAATAATTAAAAATATTCTTTTATTCATTTCAGTTATGTTTTAGATTTATATTCTTAAGTAGTGAAATGCAAAGATATTATTTTATAATTGAATATTACTAGATTTGGATAGTGGCATTAGGTATAAAGTGAAAAATTTGCTGGATTATCTATTTCTGAAAATAAATGTATTGACCCCGATATGCATTTGCAAAAATCAAATCACAATACAAATTAGGCAAATATATCACACTCATATCTATATTCTAGATAGAGAATAAGAGAGTGGATCAATCTTATTTTGTTAAAAATATACACCAGCTTACCCAAATGACAATTTTAATGTACCGGAGAAAGAAGAAAACTTGTGTTTCAATTACCAAAATAAAGAACAAATAGACTACAAAATAATAAGATATTATACTGATTAATATCACAGCTTTATTTAGAGGGTGCGAAGTAATTTATACGCTTCGCACCTTTTTCACATATATATTTAATTTATATCCGTTATCTTTGTGTGCATATATTACTAACTAGCACTAAATATATTATGTCTCAACTTTGCCCTTTGTGTGGAAATATTAAAAATACAGATTCTCTTTTTTGTGCTAATTGCAAAACCAAGATAGAGAAGGAGTATGAAGTGGATGTAACATACAACACATCTGCTGACATTGATAATAATAAGTCGGAGTCAGAAAACATCATTAGGCCCATTGAAAGTACAGAACCTAAAGTTATCACTACTACTCATCAATATGAAGATGCGAATGGTAACGACGTGTATATACCGACTAAAACCAAATCGAAAGGAATAAAAATATTTTTGAGCGTTATCATATCTATAGCTGTAGCTATCGTTGCATTCTTCATTTACGAGGAGACTGTAATTAAAAGCAATCAAGAAAAGTCCAAATGGAATGAGTCGGCACAAAAGAATACAATTGCAGCATACTTAGATTACATGATTAACTTTCCTGAAGGAAAAAACTACTCCATTGCCGAAGAGGCTATAATGAGACTTAAGCAAGGAGAAACTGACAATTGGCAACAACTGCAAGTATCCGAGAATAGCTCAGAACTAAAAGATTTCATAACTAACAACCCCCAAAGTGCATACATACCGCTAATAAGAAAACGTCTCGATTCATTGTCGTGGAGTGCAACATTGAAAGACAACACTAAGGAAAGCTACAAAAGATATATTGATCAATCAGCAAGTGGCGACTTTGAAGGAATAAATTTAGTTCGGGCAAACGATAGACTATCTATGCTCACGCAAAGTTCTCCCATTGTTCAGTACGAGCTTGACAACATAAAACAAACCGTGGATGGATTCTTTGTAGCACTATCATCGGTAAATGCTAGCAACTTAGAAAAATACTTAGCTCCACGAGTATATCAGTTTTTCAATTTAGGAGGAGGCAGTAGAGAAAAAATAGTTGGTGATTTATTAATTTCTGGCTCAAAAACCCAAACTCCTACCATTAAGTTTATTCCAGACATCAATGGAATCACTTATGATAAAACAACAATAGAAAACTACAAAGTCAATGTTGCTATGCAAAAGTCAGTAACCAACACAGATGGTTCGATAGATAGCATGTATGGATTCATTGTTCAGATGGAATTGAATAGCGATTTTCAAATTATCACCGTTTCAGAGATAAAGCCAAACTAGTATCTATATTACAAGTTAGGGCATGACATAAAGCCATACCCTAACTGAATGATAATATTATTACATCATAACAATATAATACTTATTATTTTTATTCGATATACCCTTTTATCACATCTTTTATTTCATCTGCATATTTATAAATATCATCAACCGTTTCAATATTGAATCTGGTTTCCTTTTTCTCTCTATCAAAAACTACAATATATTTGTTGGTTTCTGAATTAAGGTAAAGTCTTGCTATAGGCTTCCTATTATTATCATCAAACAATATAGAAAAGTAGCTTTTAGAATCTCTATGAACTACTCTTGATACTTCAACAATCTCTCTTGAAATAGCTCTAGTTATCATAAAAGCTTCTATCTCTTCATCGGTTGTAACAATACCATTACGTTCAGATGTAGCCATATCTGCTTCTAGTGCTTGTGAGTCATCATCTTTTTTCAAAATTTTATCCTCTTGGGTTAAAACTTCCGTTTTTAAAGCACTTTTTAATCTTTCTGAAATAGTATCACTTATCAAGCTTGCAACTGATTTTTTCACTAATGAAGTAAACTGTTCCAGTAGCCGAGTAGTAATTACCCCATCATAAACTTGCTTTGCAAATAACTTTACAAATTCAGGACTCGGATCTGAAAACTCTGAATTTAGTGCTGTTTTTAACTGACTAGTATATTTCAATTCACTGGCTGAACTAAGTATATTCTCTACATCAAAATATGTCTTATGAAACTTTTTTAGCTCTTCTATGTAGTGGTTTTTCAAATCTAACATATTAATCTCTAAGAATGGTCTTTCATCCATTTTATTAGGCACTTCTAAATCCGTATAAAATTTATAAATAATACCATTTGTCAATAATGCAAATTTTGCACTTGATACGTGGAAGTATCTCAATAGTTGATTATCATGTAAGTTTAATTCTTGATTCCAATGTTTACATTCCACTAATAAAATAGGTTCGCCACTACTCATTACGGCATAATCTATTTTCTCTCCCTTCTTTGTGCCAATATCGCAGGTATATTCTGGCATTATCTCTAAAGGATTGAAAACATCATACCCTAATGCTTGTAACATTGGCATAATTAATGCATTTTTGGTCGCTTCTTCTGTTTGCAGATTATCTTTAAGCTTTTCTATTCTTTCTGCAATTTGTTTAATTTGGTCTTTGAAATCCATGATGATAGGTTCGTTTTTATAGTTGATATATTAATCTAAAATATAGGGTATCAATTTATCTGTAAATATATAAAATAATTCACATTCGAACAAAAAAACAATAATATTAATTGCAAAAAAGAAAAAGCACCTACTTATTCTTCATTAAAAAAATAGCCTGAGGCAAAGCTTTAGTATTTAATACAAAAACAATACCCCAGACTATAATATTCAAGAATGATCTATTACTTGATACCTAATCCCAGCTAAGTACCACTTTACCACACTGTCCACTCTCCATAATATCAAATCCTTTTTGGAAATCATCGATAGAGAATCTATGTGTAATCATTGGTGATAAGTCTATACCCGAAATAATCATTTGCTCCATTTGGTACCAAGTTTCCCACATTTCGCGACCATAAATTCCTTTAAGCGTAAGTGCTTTAAA
>JAAYFB010000292.1 GCA_012728465.1 Proteiniphilum sp.
ATGTTTGAAAAGAAGCCTCGCCCTATGCAATCTAACTTTCACATTAGGGATATTGAGCCCCATAATCGAAGCTATTTCTTTTATAGAATTATCCTCTAAATAGAATAGAGTAAGTAAAAGAGCATCCCCTTTGGACATCTTAGACAACACATATTCTACTGTCTCCGAATTTTCTATCTCGCACATCTTAGCCTCTGTATCAAATTCGGATGTTGAGGCCATCTCCAATGACTCGACAGGCATTTCATCGTGCCAAATTTTTAGCTCAGTAGTGCTGATTGCCGTATTATACACAATGCGATAAAACCAAGATGAAAAACGACTATCCTTCCTAAACGAATGTAAATTGCGAAACACCTTGATATAGCTTTCCTGCACAATATCTTCTGCATCCTGCATATTGCCAACAACCCTATAAGCAATGGTAATACCCATATGCTGCTATTCATCAACTAAATAGCTGAATGCAGAAGCATCACCCGAGAGAACTTGTTGTATTAATTGTCCTTCGTTCATCGCAAAAACAATTCATTAATCCTGTGCCACATCTTGCTCTTCGTGAGATAAATACATCTTGCGAGTGATTAAGAAATATACTAAATAGCCAAAACCTAAAAATAGCACTATACTAGACAGCATAATATAAAAAACCTGTGAATCTTGAGTAGTGTACTTCATAGCCACCATATATCCTACAAACATTCCAATGCCCAACGAAATCAATACTATTCCATTCCTAAGTGATACATATCGATTTGGATTTGCTTTCATCTTTACTGTATCTGGTGGAATGACTCCCTGACTTATTAATCCCATCCTCTCTTGATGTTTAGCCCTGATTGAAGTTAATACTATAACAAACGCCGACGCTATGGGTAGGCCAACAGCTATCAAAATTGCGATAATGCCTATCAAATTTTCCATTCTTTTTGTTTTTAAAATTAATAATTTGTTTTCAAACATAAGACTAGTAACTTCCTAAAAAGGTTACAAAATGATGCGAGCAAAATAAACTACCAATTATACATCTAATCATCCGAGCTCATAAAATATGATACATTTTAACAATCACCCCATTTCCACACAAAAACAAAGTTAACCAATTTAACTAGGAAAAAATACTCACTGTTAAATGTTTAACCAAAAACGATAGCTCAAAACGCTAATTGCTTGATAATTAATAACGGCAATTTCTGCCATTGTGAATCACCGTTAAAAATCACTCTAAATGTCATTTATTAATAAGCACTTTCAAATCAAAACACTCTGAATGTCAAATGACATTTGCCCTTTTTTCAAGAAATTACTACTATTTATGAAGTGAAACGACAGTTTTGGCTCCAAAAACGCTATCGAAAAGTTAAGTAGTGTTACAAAATGATCGAAAATACCCAAATGTCATTTGACATTTGGAGTTCCTGAAACTTTTTACTCTCAATGTCATTTATAAACGAGAGTGATTTGTTCTCCGAACTGTCATTTATGTCTATAAAAGTGAGTGCAGAGAATCAAAAACTACCATTATTAAGTCATGAAGAGAGTAAATAAGTGCAAACACTATTAAAACTCTTTAATAGTGACACTAAAACTTAACAATAATTGCGAATAAAAAGTATAAACGATAGCTCCTGAATTTTATTTCTGTCAATGTCATTTGACATTTTGAGTTCCTGCAATTAAAAACAGCCAATAACGTTTGACATTTTGAGTTTTTGGAATTTAAAACAGCTAATGTCATTTGACATTTGGAGTGTTTTATATGGAAACAAACCGATGAAGTATTATAAATTGGGAATGAATGGAAAAAAATAGTGGTACACTTTTAGTGTGAAATAGCCATCTCAAATATAAACAATATAATTATTAGAAACAAAATACGATTCGTAGGCCAATTTGTCACAAAACAATCAGACCAACAGTTTATTATAAATTTGAACCTCTAGTTATCAACCAAAAGCCCACTTTTCAACAAAAAATGGAAGATTTCCATTAATTAACACCTAAATAGCAGAATTATTGCTTATTTTGTCGAATCATTATTAAGAATTTAAATGGGTAAAATAATATCTTTAGCAAACCAAAAGGGAGGAGTAGGCAAAACTACCACCACCATTAATTTAGCAGCTTCGTTAGCTGCCTTCGAAAAAAAAGTTCTTGTAGTAGATGCTGACCCACAAGCAAATGCATCTTCAGGATTGGGTATTGATATTAGAAATCTTAAAAACACTATCTACGAGGGTCTCATCGGAAATTGCACACCTCAGGAGGCAGTAATGAAGACTCCTTTTGAAAACATTGACATCATTCCTTCTCATATTAATTTGGTGGGTGCCGAATTGGAAATGGTGCAAATGGATAGCAGAGAAAAAAGACTGAGAGAGTTACTAACCCCATTGAGCTCTAGCTACGACTACATAATTATTGACTGTTCGCCATCACTAGGTATCATAACCGTTAATGCCCTAACGGCATCTGACTCTGTAATGATTCCCGTGCAATGTGAATATTTTGCTCTTGAGGGATTGAGCAAGCTATTGAATACAATCAAAATTATAAAATCTAAATTAAATACAAAGCTAGAGATAGAAGGTTTTGTTTTGACAATGTACGATTCGCGCCTTCGACTTCACAATCAAATATATGAAGAAGTAAAGAGCCACTTCAAAGAGCTTGTTTTTGAGACCGTTATACAACGAAACGTAACACTCAGCGAATCACAAAGTCATGCCAAGCCTGCACTTATGTATGATGCTGGATCAAGAGGTGCAATTAACCACATGCAATTGGCTCAGGAGATTATCGAAAAAAATGCCTAACTTTGTAGGCTAATTAATTATATAATATGGGTAAAAAGAATGCATTAGGAAGAGGTTTGGATGCTTTGATTTCCTTCAACGAGGGAGAATCGCAAGGTTCTACATCTATCATAGAAGTGGAGCTAGATAAGATAAAGCCAAATCCCGATCAACCTCGAACCTCCTTTGATGAAGAGTCGCTAGATGAACTTGCAACATCAATAAAAAAAATAGGAATAGTTCAGCCAATCACACTTAGAAGCGAAGGTGATGGCTTTTACCAAATTATTGCTGGAGAGCGTAGATATAGGGCTTCAAAAAAAGCTGGTCTTGACACTATTCCTGCATACATAAAAGCTGCATCAGACAATGAGCTGATGGAAATGGCATTAGTTGAAAACATTCAACGAGAGGACCTAAACTCAATAGAAATAGCACTCGCATATCAAAATCTTATTGAAATGTTATCTCTAACTCAGGAGCAACTTAGCGATAGAGTTGGGAAAAAAAGAGCAACGATAACAAATTATTTACGACTATTGAAACTACCTGCAGAAGTGCAAATAGGAGTAAAAAATAAAAAAATAGATATGGGACATGCGCGAGCACTAGTCACCATAAACGATCCTGTTCGACAACTATCAATTTACAATCTTATCATCAAAGAGGGACTGTCTGTGCGAAAGGTTGAAAGCTTGGTTCGTGAGCTTAACGATGGCAAAAGTGCTGACAGCAAGGATAAAAAGAAGACAAACTCAAATAGTGACGATTTCGATATCCTCAAACAGCATCTATCTAATTACTTTAATACAAAAGTACAGTTCAACTGCAATAAAAGTGGAAAGGGAAAGATTACAATTCCATTCTCTAATCCCGAAGAATTGGAACACATTATTGCAATGCTTGACACAATGAAGAAATAAACAGGTATGCCGGGAGCCATCCATAAAATAGCATTATATTTATTGTTTATGATTGCTGCATTTAATGTGGCGGCACAAAACAATAAGATAGACTCACTCTTTCAAGAGCCAGATTCTATTATTGTATCATCTATCGAAAGAGATATCATACAAATATCGGACTCTATAATAGATAGCAACGCAAAAATAGATGGAGGTGTAGCAACATCCATTGACTCCATATCTGTTATGACAAAAAACAGCTTGGACAACAATCTTAAAGTAAAAACCTTTAAGCCCGACCCTAAGAAGGCTGTAATTTATTCAGCCATCTTCCCAGGATTAGGACAGATCTACAACAGAAAATATTGGAAACTCCCCATACTTTATGGTGGCTTCGTGGGCGTGTCATACGCCATCACTTGGAACAATAGCTACTATCAAGACTATTTTGGTGGATATAAGGATATGATTGATGGCAACCCTGAC
>JAAYFB010000293.1 GCA_012728465.1 Proteiniphilum sp.
ACAATAAAAATATTTTGTTACCTTTGTCGCATTAATATTTAGAAAATGAAACTATTTGCTCTACATCATCACCATTATTTACTTGCAGAACAGGCGAGCGGATATTGGTATGTGTAAACAAAAGAGTAGAAAACATATTTATAAAAACCCGTCTGATTTTTATCGGATGGGTTTTTTTATTTTATAACATCAAAGAAAACAACATAAACAAATTGATAAAATGGAAAAACTTAAAATTGCTATTCAAAAAAGTGGGCGTCTTAGCGAGAAGTCAATTGACCTGCTCACTGAGTGTGGAATTAAAATATCAAACGGTAGTCGTAAGCTAAAGACAGAGGCACGCAACTTCCCGATGGAAATTCTTTTCCTACGCGATGACGACATTCCTCAGTATGTTGAAAAAGGAGTTGCGGATATCGGTATTTTAGGAGAAAATGAGGTTTGGGAAAAAGATAAAGATGTGGAAGTAATCGAAAAACTTGGCTACGGCAACTGTCGCCTTTCGCTTGCCATACCTAAAGATGAGAAATATACTGGTATTGAATACTTCAATAATAAACGAGTAGCCACAAGTTATCCAAAAATTCTTTCTAAATACTTTACAGAGAAAGGAATTAATGTGGAAATTGAGCAACTAGGAGGAAGCGTGGAAATCACCACAGGCATTGGACTTGCCGATGGCATCTTTGACATCGTAAGCACTGGAAGTACTCTAGTAATGAATGGACTTAAAGAAGTGGAGGTAACGATGAAGAGTGAGGCAGTACTGATTAAAAACAAAGACATGAGCCAAGCCAAACTTGAGATACTTGAGCAACTTCTTTTCCGAATAAGATCGCACCAAAATGGACAGGGTAAAAAGTATGTTTTACTTAATGCACCAAACGAAATCATTCCTCAAATTGTTAATCTACTCCCAGGTATGCGTTCGCCTAGTATTTTGCCACTTGTAAATGAAGGCTGGAGCAGTGTACATTCGGTAATTGGCGATGACGATTTTTGGGAAGTTATTGATGAATTGAAACGAATAGGAGCTGAAGGTATTTTAGTGATACCTATCGAGAAGATGATTATGTAAAATTTAATTTTATAACCTAACCAAATACAATTAAACGATGAAAATAATAAGTAACCCTTCGACAAAAAAATGGGACAAGCTAACACAGCGACCCATCATAAAGCAGCAAAAACTAATGCGAACAGTAGAGAAAATGTTCCACAACATCGATAAAAAAGGTGACAAAGCAGCTTTGGAGTACAGCAGACAATTTGACTACGCCAATCAGCAACAGTTGCAAGTTGAGCAATCTGCAATAGATAGTGCCAGCGAAATGGTTTCGGAACAATTAAAGGACGCAATTAAATTAGCAAAAAAAAATATTGAAGCTTTTCATATATCACAACGCGAACCCATAAATAAAATTGAAACCACACTAGGTGTAGTATGCTGGAGAGAGAGTCGCCCAATCGAAAAAGTAGGTATTTATATTCCTGGAGGTAGTGCCCCACTCTTCTCTACAGTGCTAATGCTAGCAATACCTGCCAAAATTGCAGGATGTGCCGACATTATTTTATGTACACCACCTAATCAGCAAGGAAAAATAGACCCCGCAATACTATATACAGCCAATTTAGTTGGAATAACCAAAATCATAGCTCTAGGTGGCATTCAAGCAATAGGAGCTATGGCTTTCGGTACTGAAACAGTGCCAAAAGTTGATAAAATATTTGGCCCAGGAAATCAATATGTAATGGCAGCAAAAACTATGGCCCAATACTTTGGCACTGCCATCGATATGCCTGCAGGACCTAGCGAAGTGCTAATAATTGCTGACGATACTTGTGTGCCCGAGTATGTAGCTGCCGATTTGCTATCACAAGCAGAGCATGGCGCAGATAGTCAAGTAATGCTACTATCTACCGATAAGAAGATTGTGAAAACAATAATAAAGGAACTAGAGGTACAAATTGACTTTCTGCCCCGAAAAGAAGTTGCAGAAGCAGCACTTAGAAATAGTAAAGCCATCGTGTTTAAAGATATTGAGGATTGTATAAACTTTAGCAACGCATATGCACCCGAACATCTTATACTTGCAGTAGATAATCCAACCCTAGTATCAAAAAATATAATGAACGCTGGCTCAATATTCTTAGGAAATTATAGCTGCGAAAGTGCGGGCGACTACGCAAGTGGCACAAACCACACACTGCCCACAAGTGGATTTGCAAAATCATATAGTGGCGTATCTTTAGATAGCTTTGTCAAGAAAATTACTTTCCAACAAATAACCGCTGAGGGAATAAAAAACATTGGTCCTTCGATAGAGGTAATGGCCGAAGCTGAACAACTATATGCACACAAAAATGCTGTAAC
>JAAYFB010000294.1 GCA_012728465.1 Proteiniphilum sp.
AGTTTATATATAACGCATTTACTTTATGGAAATGACAAGAGAAAAAATAGGTGGAATAGTGGGGACAGGCATTTTTGCTATATTGCTCCTACTTATTCTTATATTCTCTTATTTTACGTTGTATTTACCACCTGACGAACTTGAGGGGATTCCTGTTATGTTTGGAAACGTGGATAATTCTTATGGTAATATTGAGCCACCAATGAACGAAATTATTCCACAACCACAGATACAGCAACCTCAAATTCCTAAACCTTCACCAGAACCTCCATTAATAACTCAAGAAAATGAGCCTAGCATAGATGTTACAGCTCAACGAGAAGAAGAAAGGCGCAAAGCTAGAGAAATAGCCGAACAGCAAAGATTAGCTCAATTGCGTGCCGAAGAGCTTCGTAGGGCAGAGGAGGCTGCAAGAAAAGCTCGCGAAGAGGAAGAGAGAAGAAGTAGAGAGATTAATCAACAAATGAGCGGTCTTTTTGGTGAATCATCAGGCAATCGTGGTGAAACAGAAGGTACGGGTACTCAAGGCGTATCAACTGGTAATAACTCGACAGGTGGAACTTCGGGACAAGGTGGCATAGGTACTTATGATTTAGGTGGGCGTAGTTTAGGGCGAGGTGGATTGGCGCAGCCAAAATACTCAGTTAATGACTATGGTACAGTGGTTGTTACTATAACAGTAGATCCTCAAGGTAATGTTATTAATGCCGAAATAGGACGAGGCACAAACACTCCAAGTAGCTCACTTAGGCAAGAGGCTCTTAGGGCAGCCAGACAGACAAAATTCAATGCTATCACATCTGTGAATAATCAGCAGGGCACCATTACATATAGGTTCAACTTGAACTAAGTGTAACAATTTTGTTGTACTGCATTTTGTCCTTAAACTCTTTTGCCATAGATTTTTTATTAACGATTTAAAACAAACCATTATGAAAACTGTAGCATTATTTTTAGCTAATGGCTTTGAAGAAATTGAAGCTTTGGGTACTGTAGATATTCTTAGAAGAGCAGGAATCTCTGTTCTTACTACATCAATAACAGATAATTATAAAGTGGAGGGTGCACACAATATTGTGGTTGTTGCTGATAAGCTATTTTCAGAACTAGATTTTTCTTCGATAGATGTTTTAGTTCTTCCCGGTGGTATGCCAGGAGCCAAACATCTAAATGAACATAAAGAGCTTAAAGATAAAATTGTTGAGTTTGCCAACAAAGGTAACACTGTGGCTGCTATTTGTGCAGCACCTATGGTATTGGGCGGATTAGGATTATTAGATGGCAAACCTGCAACTACTTACCCAGGATTTGAATCACACCTTATAGGAGCAAAAGTAGTCGGCGATAACGTGGTTGTCTCTGATAACATAATAACAGGCAAAGGACCAGGATTAGTTTTCGACTTTGCATTGCAGCTTGTAGAAACAATTGCTGGCACTGATGTGCGAAACGAGGTGCAGAGCGGACTCCTTCTATAGATAGTGTAAAAATATGCTTATTTTGCTCTCAAAAACAAGGCATAATTATTACAATAAAATGGTGCAAAGAGTTGGTTACTAATAAAAAACCAGTTATCTTTGCACCGTTTTTTATAAATACAATATAAAGTCTAACTTTTTTAATTACAAATTTTATTCATCAAATGACTGACAACTTACAAACAGTAGCTCCCATAGAAAACTTCGATTGGGATGCGTATGCAAAAGGCGAAATCTATTCCAAAGAAGACAAAGCAAAACTAGCTGAAAGCTACGAAGGAACGCTAAACAAAATTAATGACAAAGAGGTAGTAATTGGTACTGTTTCCTCAATCGGTAAACGTGAGGTTGTAATCAATATTGGCTACAAATCAGAAGGCGTTGTATCGAGCAGCGAGTTTAGATACAATCCGGAACTACAAGTTGGTGACGAAGTAGAAGTTTACATCGAAAGCCAAGAAGATAAAAAAGGACAATTAATCCTTTCACACAAAAAAGCTCGTGCATCACGCTCTTGGGATCGTGTTAATGCTGCACTTGAAAATAACGAAGTTATCAAAGGTTACATCAAATGCCGCACGAAAGGTGGTATGATTGTTGACGTGTTTGGAATTGAAGCATTCTTGCCAGGTTCTCAAATCGACGTTAAACCTATCCGCGACTATGATATCTTTGTTGATAAAACAATGGAGTTCAAAGTTGTTAAGATTAACCCAGAATTCAAAAACGTTGTTGTTTCTCATAAAGCTCTTATTGAGGAGGAACTTGAACAACAAAAGAAAGAGATTATCTCGAAACTGGAAAAAGGACAAGTACTTGAAGGTGTTGTTAA
>JAAYFB010000044.1 GCA_012728465.1 Proteiniphilum sp.
AATAATAGCTCTATTTGCCATCTACGTTTATAGATCTCGATGACATCATTTACATCTAATTCAAGATTATTAGTAAGTAATACAGTTGATTTTTTCTTTCCTTCCTCCCAGTATTCTATTCTTCTAGAAGTGTGTTTAATATCTCCCTTTTCAAGCTGTATAACAGAGTCCTTTAGAACAACTAAACCATTGGAATTAACTAGGTAGTGCCCTTTAGTTGATTCAAATTTCATGTTCTTCTTCATCTTTGTAACATAAAACACTCCCTTCTGAGTAAACTCCTCAAAAACCTTATAGTCAATATACGCTCTATCCATGGCTATAAAGCTACCATTAGATAATTCCAGCTTTTTAAGCATGACATGGTCATGTGTAGCAGCAGAGGTGAAGTGAATAGAGTAAGGGACTCCTTCCGTAGCTTTAAGAACCGTATGAACCTTGATACCACCTTTCTTCTTGCCATGTTTAGGATGACGGCCAACTCCCTTTAATATGTTGGAAAACAGTGATATGGTTGTAGAGTCCATTATGTGCAAAAGCTTTTCCCATGGTTTACTAGAGACACTGTCCGATAAAGTTGTTTTATATTTATTGAATAGAGAGAAGTAAACTTCAGAAAAGAAGTCACTACTGCGTCTATTATTAGCATCTGAGAGAGTACTGCGCTTTACTATGTCATTTATACCTATATGTTTTAATTTATGTGCATCAGAGAGCATACCCACAACAATCTCACGAAGAGATGTATGTTGCATCAGAACTCCATATAGTAATGTAACCAAGTGAGAATAGCCATCAAACTTCTTTACGTAGTGATCATGACCACCACTGCGGCTCATTTCTTTAATTAAGTCTTTATCTGTAAGATTTAACAGCTGACAATATAGCGGCTGTCCGGTAAAATGTGTACTTTTGCCCATACGTTTTGATTTGATGTGTCGGAACTACAAAGAAAAACGAAAGGGTTGAAACCAGCAATGGATTCAACCTTTATTTTTTGAATTGACAAAAAGTTTTACCGGACAGCAATGAATGGCTATACATTAATTAAGGAGCATTGAATTTAAGTATTTTGACAATTTTAAGTACTATTACAGAAAAATCCAGTTTCGAAAATCATCGAAACTGGATTTTTACTGTTTAAACAGTATCTTCTTTTATTTCTTAGGTTCAGGATTCTCTGAATGGTCAAAGGGATTGAAGAAGAATACATTATCATTGCGATAGATAGGAAGATGTGACTCTAATCTATTCAAATAGTCGTCGTAGTCATTGTTTTGTCCCCATGCAGCCTCTGCGAAAGCACTAATTCTAGGGAATGTTAGATAATCAACTCTTTGCTTTGTTTGAATAGTTTCAGCCCATAAGTTTGCTTGAAGGCCTAGTACTTGGCTATCGTACTTGCTATCAACTAGATTTTTGGTGTTAAATTCATATACCAACTCTAGTGGACTGTACTCTTTTCCCCATCTTCTACCAGTTGTATGGTCTTCATCTTGAACAAAGTCAATATAGAATGGAATTCTAGGACATAAGATAACAGGATAGTTTTTCTCTAAAGCCTTTTGCAGCTGATCTTTTCTATCATGTCTCCACCAAAACATTATAGTTTTATCTGTTGGAAGAGATATTTCTGCCATTTCGTCCCATGCTAAGAAAGTATTATTCATAGCATACAATGAATCGGCCATACGAACCATAAAGTACTTTTCAACCTCAGCTAAATCTTTCATACCTTCTTTTTCCATCAACTCTTTTATCTTATCGTTGTGTTTCCACTGTTCATTACCAAAGTGAACTTCGTCTCCACCTAAGTGAATCATCTCAGATGGGAACAAAACATTAATTTCCTTTAGTATATCGGTAAGATATTGGTATGTATCTTCATTTGCAGGGTCAAATGTAAATTCGGGGTGCGATTTAGAACCTCCTCCGCTATACTCTGGATATGCTCTATTTGCAGCACGTGCGTGACCTGGCATATCTATCTCAGGTATAACCTCAATTTTTCGCTCTGCTGCATATCTAACAATCTCTTTAACCTCCTCTTGTGTATAATATTGTGGTGGATCATTTGGATATGTCATATTGCCAATTCCACCTGTATATGCCAAGTGTGGGTATTTTTTTATCTCTATTCTCCAACCTGGATCGTCTGTTAAATGCCAATGAAAACGGTTAAGCTTGTAAAATGCCATGTAATCAAGTATTTGTTTCACTTTCTCTTTACCAAAAAAGTGTCTCGACTCATCTAGCATAAACCCACGCCATCCATGTAGAGGGTAGTCTTCTATAGTCCAGCAGTCTATTTCACTTTCTGCTATTGTTATCAATTGCAGTAATGATGCAATACCATTGAATATACCTAAATCATTTTCGGACGAAATTGAAATTTTGGATTCACTTATTGCAAGAGTGTAGGCCCCTTCCTGTTTGTTTTTTTGTGACTTTTGCTCTAAAATTATATCAGCACTGTTTTTATCGCTTCCAAATGATGCTGTAATTCCTTTTATATCAAAAATCTGCTTTTGTAAATAATATGCATCATTAGCAAAAGAGTCATCAAAATAAATTGTTAGTTGGTCTTTAATCTTAAAAGAACCCTTAGCCATACTATGTGATTGTGGTAAAGGTATAATTGGTGGATTACTTGCAAAGCCTATTCCTGCAAAGCAAATTGTGAACAGAGCCACAAGTAATAATGTTTTCTTCATTCTGTTTGTTATTAATAAGTTATTGTTTTTTACAAATATAAATGTTCGAGAAAGGTATATGTTCTTATATTGTACCAAAAGAAGCAACTTTTGTACATTAATAGGTAATTAATGACAGAACAACCTCTTATAATACCATCTTCGTTTAATAAATATATTGGGCATTATGCTTTAAATATCTTTGTTTTAAGCAGTTTTCAACTTGTACTTTGTGAGTTAATCTATTGATAAGTTATTAGATCACTTAATACTTTTTCGTTGTACCATGGATCGTCAGATTTTTTTAGAAGAGCTGCTAATTCATACATAAGTTTTTCTGCAACTTCAGGATAATCATTTATATCTAAGTTGTTCATTTGGTAGGGATCGTTTATGTCGTCAAATAACAATATGTTCTTTAGTTTAGAACTTCTGTCTATTGTAATAGTCATCGTAAATTCTTGTGTCTTTACACCTCTAGTTTCAGGAAAATACGAGAGTGTTTTTCCATTATCATCTTTTTCTCCATCTAAGTTTCTTATATAAAGTGCACTATTTGGTATGTTTTCATCATCTCCTGTAAGAATATAATTTGCAAAACTTTCACCTTGTACTGTTTTAGGTACTTTATTTTCTAGTCCACTTAATGAAAGGAGTGTTGGCATAATGTCTTGCGATGTTATTAGTTTGTTTGTGACACTATGCTTAATTTTATTGGGGTATCTGACAATAAATGGAATATTAGTAGCTTCGGTATAGGGTGAGTTTTTTGCATCATCTATGCCATGGCTACACATGGTATCACCATGATCTGAAGCGAAGACAACTATAGTGTTATCAGAAAGATTTAGCTCTTCAAGTTTGCTTAATAGTCTTCCAAACTCTCTATCAACACCTGTTATTTGTGCAAAATAGTAGGCAGCACTTTTAGCCTTAACCATTGTGGTATCTACGTTGTCTCGTACAAGAAGTTCACCTAAGGACTTATCTTTGTAAAGATTATAATCTTCTTCCATACAATCATTCAAGGATTTGTAAGGATGGTGTGGAGGATTCATGCTAATCATCAAAAAGAATGGTTTTGAAGAGTCTCTATCGTCGGATAAATTCTCTAAATAATTAATAGCAACATCAACTTCATGTTTTGGAGACCACTCTCTTATTTCATGTCTCTTGCCATTGCTATCCCAGTAGTGAGGCGTTTTATGAGTGTCAAATGTGCCATATGAATACCAAAAATTAAAACCATGTCTTTTCTCTTTAGGAGTATATGCATCCCATGCAGGAATACGTTTTTCTACATAGTGTCCAGGATTTTCTGGGTCATTTGGAGTGGGATAGTCCAAGTGGTATTTGCCAATATATGCACAGTCATAACCATTACTGCTAAATACATCACCAACTGTTTCCACATCATCACGCAGTGAGCTTATTGGCCTGTTGGAATTACAATTGAGTGATACACCACTATTGTTTGGATACATTCCCGTCATTAGAGAACCTCTATGAGCGCTGCTTACGGGCGTGCTACTAAAGGCTGAGCTAAATACAATAGATTGACTTGCAAATTTATTTAGGTTAGGTGTAATTACGGGGTCGCTTTTGTGATTTAAATAAGAAGAGTATTCATCATTTGCCCAAAACTCCATTGCACTATTTCTAAACTGGTCAGGAAATACGTATATAACATTTGGATAATTGTTTTCTTCAACGTTGTTGCTTGTGCATGCCCCAAAAGTAAAAATCAAGGATGCTGTTGTTGCAGCTTTTAAAGCTGATTTACTAGTGTTAAATATATTCTTCATACTGTAAAGTATATTTTTTGTTTATAGCAATTGTTTTTATGTATTCTCCGTTTTTTTAATCATCTATATAGGGTTGTATATGAGCGTCTTGGTGTGTATGTGTCGACGTGAGTTTAGCAAATGTAGTAATTAAATTGTAAGTTTGCAAAGATATAGAAGTTGAAATATACTATAAAAAGTGGTTTTTTATGATTGATTACGATAATGTACAAAAACTGTATCTTGGTGTACAATATTGGTACATGTTTAGTGTGTTTATTACTTAAATTTGTAGAATTAAATCGAATAGTTGGTGTTATGCGTATATATAATATTGTTGATTTTACACATAAATAATTCTAATCGCTTTAATAGATAAGTAGCACCTTGCTTTAAACTTTATTTACTGATATGAGATACTTGTATTTATTATTTTTATTTATTCCTTTTTTTGTGAGCTCTCAAATACCATCGGAAATACAGAATAACAAAATAATTGGAGTTAATAAACTGCCAGCGCGAACATCTATCTGGCCTGCTCCATCTTTGGATGTTGCAGAAATTACAGATTATGATAATTCACCTTGGGTTAAGTCGCTAAATGGTGAGTGGCTATTTCATAGGTCACCAGACCCTGAATCTCGTCCTATGGATTTCTATAAGATTGATTATTCACACAATAATTGGAATACAATAACTGTGCCATCTACAATGGAAAGACAAGGCTTTGGTACAGCTATATATACCAACTCAGTTTATCCCTTTAAGGTAAATCCTCCATATGTTATGGACGAGCTACCATTGGAATACACCGCTTTCAAAGAAAGAAATCCTGTAGGATCGTATGCTCGATATTTTACAGTCTCTGAAGATTGGAAAGATAAGCAAATCGTTTTACATCTAGCAGGCGCTAGTTCTGCATCTTACGTTTGGGTAAATGGAAATAAGGTTGGATATTCACAAGACTCTCGTCTTCCTGCTGAATTTGATATTACACCATATTTAAGTTCAGGTGAAAATTATTTAGCCATTGAAGCTTATAAGTATAGTGATGGATCATATCTTGAGGATCAAGATTACTGGCGTCTGTCAGGTATTTATAGGGATGTGTTCATTCGTGCCATTCCTAAAGTCTCAATATGGGATGTGTATGCTGAACCTACTCTTAATCTTGACACAAAACAAGGAGGTATAAAATTACATTACAGCTCCTCAAACTTTTCAAAAAAGAGACGTAAAAATATGTCGATTTCAATTAGTGTTACTTCACCTTTAGGAGATGAAGTGCTCTCTGAGCAGAATATTAAGTTGTCTTCATTCGATTCTGGTTTTGGAAAAGAAGTAGTTCTTCCCGAATTAAGCTTGGGAGAAGTAGAGTTATGGAATCATGAAAGCCCACTTCAATACACTGTATGGGTGGAGTTAATGGAAAATAAAAGAACTGTAGAGGCTTATAAGCTTCCAGTTGCTTTTAGAAAAATAGAAGTTAAAGGTGAGGTATTGTTTCTAAATGGGAATAAATTTAAGGTGAGGGGAGTTAATCGCCATGAGTTTTCTCCTATTGAGGGTTGGGCAATAACAAAGGAAGATATGATTCGTGATATAAGACTAATGAAGCAGGCGAATGTGAACTTTGTACGTACAGCACATTATCCTAATGATCCTCGTTGGTACGAATTGTGTAATGAGTATGGGATGATGGTTATGGATGAGGCTAACCTAGAGTCGCACGGACTTAGCTACCACCGTAGAGTTTTGCCTGGTGATGATGTAATTTGGACAAAAGCTTCAATAGAGAGGATGGAAAGGATGGTGATTAGGGATAGACAACAGCCCTGTGTGCTTATGTGGTCATTAGGTAATGAGGCTGGCTATGGAGATGCTTTTCATGAAATGTATGAAGCTACTCAGAAGGTTGACCCCGAATTAAGATTAATACAATACGCTGATATGAATGCGGCAGCCGATTTTGATAGTCAAACTTATCCCACGATTGATTGGCTCAAACAACACTTAGTGGGTAAAGCTACAAGGAAAGGAGAGAGGGGAGAGTCAACAAACGAAGAACAACACGGTTCTTATCCTTCTGGTCGCCCATTTATGCTTAATGAATACAGCCATGCTATGGGTAATAGTTTGGGTAACTTTAAGGATTACTGGGATCTATTTTATGAGAATGATATTTTGGTGGGTGGATTTGTTTGGGATTGGATAGATCAGTTCTTGTTAAGAGATAAGACAAATATAGACTCAGGCTTTCTTTATGGTGGTGACTTCGGAGATTTCCCTAATAACAAAAACTTCTGTGGAAATGGGCTTGTAGATCCTTTTGGAAATCCACATCCACATTTTTATGAGTTGAAGAAAGTTTATCAAGCTTTAGTTGGGGATTGTATAAATTGACATAGGGATAAAAGTGTAATAATATATAAAAAGGATTTATTATAACAAAAATTGCTAGATGAAGGTGAAATAATGAGTATTGTAAAAGAATTATATAATTATAGAGAAATGATATTTAGTTTAATTCGAAGAGATTTAAGAGGAAGATATAAAGGTTCCGTACTTGGGTTTCTTTGGACATTTATTAACCCATTATTGCAGCTTACTATCTATACT
>JAAYFB010000295.1 GCA_012728465.1 Proteiniphilum sp.
GGGAGTGATTTGAACTTTTTACCCCAAATCTCATTTGTGGTTGGGAGTGATTTCTTCTCATAACTGCCATTTATATACATAAATAAGAGTGCAGAGAACCAAAAACTACCATTATTAAGTGATGGAGAGAGTAAAAATGGGTCAACACTATTAAAACTCTCTAATATAGACACCAAATCTTAACAATAATTGCGAATGATAAGTGATAATGATAGTGTTTTATTTTTATTTCTGTCAATGTCATTTGATATTTTGAGTTTTCGCAATTAAAAACTGTCAATAACGTTTGACATTTTGAGTTTTTGGAATTTAAAACAGCCAATGTCATTTGACATTTGGTGTGGAATAAACATTAGACTGCTCTATGCCTGACTATTCGATAGATTTGTTTACGACATCATGACAAATAAATAATCTGTTGAATTATTAACAAAAAACTCTTGAAAGAGCCAAGCCCAATCAAGAGTTTATATAATAAATATTGCTGGATGAAAATAAACCTACTTACGATAATTTTTCTTCGCTTGTTCTTTTGCTCTATCTCTAGCAGCTTTTTCTTGCATCTTTTGAGCCTCCTCCATTCTAGCCATGAAACCTGATTTCTTTTTAGGCTTGCTTTTATTAGCCTCCATTTGTGCAAGAAGCTTATCTTCATTCAAAAATTGTTTAAATCCGAATGTAAACAATATGGTAAGCAATGTAGATAAGAAGTAATAATAGTTTAGACCTGCTGGGTACGAGTTAAGTACAAAGAACATCATGATCGACATCATATAAGGCATGTATTTCATTCCCGCCATTTGCGCTTGTCCTGTATCTGTGGCAGCCATATTATGCTTAGAGTATATTACGTTTACTACAGTCATCAACAAACAGAAAATACTGATATGATTACCTAAAAACTTTCCTATGAGAGGAATGTCAAAATCCCATGTGATAATTGCATCAAATGTGGAAAGGTCTTGTGCCCACAAGAAACTTTGTTGACGAAGCTCGATTGCTGATGGGAAGAAGAAAAAGAATGCTAGGAGTATAGGCATTTGCAGCAACATAGGGAAACAACCGCTCATTGGGTTAGCACCCGCTTTATTGTAAAGCTCCATTGTAGCTTGTTGTCGTTTAAGCATCATATCCTTATCTTGTCCTGGAAACTTTTTCTCTAATTCTTGTATCTGAGGGCGCAGTGCACGCATCTTAGCAGATGACTTGAAAGACTTGTATGTCAATGGCAGAACTATCAGCTTGATAATAACTGTCATTATGAATATTATAAGCCCCATGCTCCAGTTTAGACCCAAGAAGAAATTGAACAATGGAATAGAGAAATATTTATTTATCCAGCTAAGCCATTTGTATCCTAAGTCAACTAGCTCTTCTAAATATAATTTATCGCTATTGCTTTCCGCATTTTTATCGTAGTTCTTGAGAGTGTAAAAATGATTTTGGCCGAAATAGTATTTAAATGATGCTGATAACTCATCCTTAACAGGATCGATAGTGACAGGCACCCAAGTTTCAGCTCTATAAGCTTTGATGTGCTCACTATCTTCAATCATTTTGGATGACAAAACCACATTTGAGAAGGGATTGTCGGCTACTATGATAGAGCTAAAGAATTGATCTTTAAAAGCAATCCATTTAACGGGTTCTGTTAGTTCTTTCTTATCATCACGAGTATTGCTTAACTGTTGATTTTTAGTTTGAGACTCGTATTTGTAATTTAGACGTGCAAATCTATTTTCGAACTGACGTCCCTGCTCTTGCTGTCTTATCTTTTGGTCCCAATTAATACGCAAGTTTGTTAAGCTCTCTGGATGCAGTCCGTTCTTCATACCTGTTATGCGAACATCGAAATCCATCATGCCTTCGTCAGGAGTAAGTGTGTAAATGAAATCGATATATTGCTCGGGCGAACTCTCCAAACGCATTATTATTGAGTTGCCATTGGCTGTCTTTATGGGTGTAAAGTATTGATTGTCGGTTGCAAGTCGCACACTGTTTCTGTTAAACAGCTCCATATTAAAGTGTGCTTCGTCACCCTCAAACAAATAAAGGCTATCTCCATTGTGACGCTTCTCTCCTTTTAAGTGAACTGAATGAATTGTGCCACCTAGTGTGCTTAATGTTAGCTCCAACAATTCATTTTCGAGTGTAACAAACTCCTCCATTTTAGGTGACATTGCCACTATCGAATCTGTTATGCTTTGAGTTGTATCATTTACCACATTACTATTGCCTGTGGCAAAGAACTCAGACACAATGTCTTGTTGCGTATCACTAGTTTTTTCTATACTATCAAAAGCTATTCGTTCAGCCTCTAATGCCAAGCGCTCCATTTCCACTTGCTCTATAGAATCTCTCATTCTTTTTTGAGCCTCTAGCTGCTCTTGGCTTGGTTTATTTATGATTGTGAATGTAAATATTATTGCAGCAATCAGTAAAAACCCTATTATTGTATTCTTATCCATACTAACACAATGAATGAAAGTGATATTAAGCCACTCTCGATTTTATTATTTAGGTAAATATTATATTAAACTTGTTCGATTTTATTTGTCGAATTGGCAAAGGTACAAAAAATATACATTATCAAATGTATTTATATCTCTACAACGTATTAATTATCTCCCTTGCCTTTTCGATTATGGTATCTTTATCTCTCTTTTTATCAGATTCAAGCATCTCCACCTTAATATCGGGCTCTATGCCAAACTCGATGTGTTCTTTGTTTATATTATACATTGGTGATGCAGAAAACCTAATAGACCATCCATTTGGCAGTTCTGATGAAAAGGGCAGTCCACTTCCTCCCCCTGTTTTGTCGCCTATTATTGTTGCATTGGGTGCATTTTTCATAACATTCACAAAATCATTTGCTGCGCTATAACAACCTCTATTAGTTAACACAACGACAGGCTTTTGATACCTAATACCATTTGAACTCTCTACATACTTGGGGTATAGCTTTGAGAAATCTTCATGCCCTTTACCAGTTTTGTGTGCTATGTAGCCCACTTGAGTTCTTTCATTAAAAAATCTGGAAGCCAATCTCTCCACATTGGTAAGTGAGCCACCACCATTACCCCTAATATCAAAAATAATTCCTTTACAAATGGACATCCTTCTCAATACTTGCGAAATATTTCCTTCACCCACATCACGCGAAAAACTGCCATAATAGATATATCCAATGTTATCTTCCAAAATTTTGTAGTATAGTCCTCCTGCTATTGAAAAATCTGTACCCAAGTATTTGTCTTGTATTGATGTGTCAAAATTAGAAGGATAACTTTCCATCCAGCTCCAATAACGCGTCATATCATGCGACGCCATTAAATTTACATGACCATCTTTAAGTTCCGAAAGCATTTCGCCCATAAGAGTGAAAAGTGCATCATTACCCATATCACTCTTTATTCGTTGCTTGTACTCTCGATATATTTGATTCCAACCAATATTCTTATACTCAAAAAAACAATAGTTTTCATCTATTATTCTCCATAAAGCATCGAAGTTCTTATCTGGGTTATTATCAATGACGGCCTCATCTCCACAGCTTGACAACGCAAATGATATAATAAAAAATAATATTATGTTTTTAGCTTTCATCTTAATTTTAGGGCAAAAGTAATGAATAAAACTCGTCGAAAGTTCCACGATAGAAGTTCAAGTCAATGTCTCCGATAGCACCTGCTAAACTTCCTTTATGTGAAAACTGCCATATCTGCCATGTGTCAAACTCATCATTGGGTTCATCATGCAAATCGCATATCCACAGCGGATTATCAGGAAAGGCATCTTTAATGTATAATCTATAGCACTCTTTGTTAGTATATATAAAAGGACGCACACCAAAATGACTATGAATGGCACTTTCTAATTTTTTTAGTTCTGTAATCATCTTATTGTATGATTCCTTTGTTGTGATGCGATGGTTAATATTTGAGTGCTCCACGTCTATTGCTGGAATAATATCACCAGATATTATATTAGAGTTGTCTATAAAATGTTTGGCTTGCTTAACTCCATCTTCACCAAAGGTATAAAAATGGTATGACCCTACTTTTAGGCCAACCTCTTTAGCTAAGTGATAACTATAGTCATACTCCCTATCAATATGATTGGTGCCTTCGGTCGATTTCATAAAAACAAAGCTGACATTATCTTCAATGAGCATTGACCAATTAATGTACTCATTATGATGTGATACATCTACTCCACGAACGGGGTACTTTTGTTCATGTTCATTTTCGAAAGAATTATAAGATCCTATTCTATTAATATAAATAGTTCTAAGAAGTGAAGCAACGATAAGTAGTGAAGCTATAGCTAAAAGTAAAACATAGAACCTATAAGTTTTATGTGTTGACTTTGCTTTTTTTCGATACTTAGGCTTAGCGGTGCTCTTCTTTGCCATATAAAACAGAAATGGTTGATACTTATTTACATCCTGCAACAGGAATCTTAGCTATTCTCCCCGAATGACGACCTCCATCAAAAGGAGTATTCAGAAATGCTACTAAAATTTCATATATATCTTTCTCGTCAAGTAGCCTACCTGGCAGTGCTAATACGTTAGCATCATTATGAGCACGAGCTAATACTGTCACCTCTTTGTTCCAACACAAAGCCGAACGAATACCCTGATGCTTATTCATAGTCATATTAATACCATTACCAGTTCCACATATTGCTACTCCAGGATAACACTCACCCTTCTCTACTGCTATAGCTAGACTATGGGCATAGTCAGGATAGTCAGTACTATCAGTATTATGTGTACCAAAATCCTTAAAAGGAATTCCTTTTTCTTTAAGCAATGTTATCACAATCTGTTTTGCTTCAAAACCTGCATGGTCAGAGGCTAATCCTATTGGAGTAACAGTTTCATCAAATAGTGACATATTATTATTATTTTAGTGACAGACTAAACGTTTCGGGCATATGTTTAATGCCCGAAACATCTAAATTACTTATTATGAGAGTATTTTCTTAACTTGTTCGTAAACATTTTTACCAGTAAAGCCTAGCTTTTCATCAAGCACTTTATATGGTGCTGAATATCCAAACGAACTCAATCCCCATACAGAACCATCTGCTCCAACCAATCCTTCAAGATTGACAGGTAGGCCGGCAGTCATTCCAAATTTCTTTTTGCCAGCTGGCAAAACCATATCTTGGTATTCCTTTGGTTGTGAGCGGAACAATCCTTCTGATGGCACAGATACTATACGGGTTTTGATACCGTCTGCCTTCAGTAGTTCTGCACCCTCCACCAATGTGGATACCTCTGAACCAGAAGCAAGTAGAATAATATCATAATCATCCTCATCCGTTACAATGTATGCACCTTTTTCAGCTTGTAAAGCTTCATCATATCTTGAATCTTTTGCTGGTAAATCTTTAATATCTTGTCGTGAAAATATTAAACCAGTGGGTGATGACGAGTTTTCTAAAGCCATCTTCCACGCCACAGTAGCTTCATTTACATCAGCAGGACGAAGAACAAGCATAGAGTTTTTGCCACTATGGTTTTGCAATTTTTCCATTAATCTGATTTGTGCCTCTTGCTCTACTGGTTGGTGAGTTGGTCCATCCTCTCCTACTCGGAATGCATCATGAGTCCAAATAAATATTACAGGTGTCTCCATCAATGCAGCTACACGAATTGTAGGTTTCATATAATCAGAAAATGCAAAGAATGTTCCACATGCTGGAATAACACCACCATGTAAACTCATCCCAATGCAAAGTGCAGACATAGTGAACTCCGATACTCCTGCTTGAAGAAATGCTCCAGAGAAATCGCCTTTAATTAATGACTTTGTATTTTTAAGAAAACCATCGGTTTTGTCAGAGTTTGATAAATCTGCAGAGGCCACAATCATATTCTCTACCTCTTTGGCTAATACTGACAACACATTGGCTGAGGCAGCACGAGTAGCTGAATTAGGCTTTTGCTCTATTTTTGACCAATCTATATTTGGCAGTTCACGAGTGAACCATTTATTTTTCTTTTCTGCAAGCTCTGGGTTTAATTTTGCCCATTCATTGTATTTTGCTTTTTTTGTAGCTACAATACCTCTAAGCTCCTCTTTCCTATTATTATATAGCTCCACAGTTTCAGGGAAAAGAGCGAAAGGATTATCTGGATTGCCACCAAGGTTTTGAACTGTTTGAGCAAAATCTGCACCAGCAGCACTTAATGGCTGTCCGTGAGTTGACACTTGATTTTCGAAAGATGAGTTATCAGCTTTAACAGCACCTAAGCCCATTATTGTTTTACCAATGATAAGAGTTGGCTTATCCTTTTCGGCAATTGCCTCTTTTAGTGCTGCTCTGATTTCATCTGCATCATTACCATTAACATTTATAACTCTCCAATTCCAAGCCTGATATTTTTTAGCTACATCTTCGCTAGTAACTGCATCTACTGTAGTTGATAGCTGAACATTATTAGAGTCATAAAACATTATTAAATTGTTAAGACCTAGATGACCAGCAATACGTCCTACTCCTTGCGATATTTCTTCTTGAACACCTCCATCAGAGATAAATGTATATACTTTATGATCCATTATGTCACCAAGACGTGCATTTAAGAACTTTGTGGCAATGGCAGCACCAGCTGCAAAAGCATGTCCTTGTCCAAGAGGTCCTGATGTATTTTCAATACCACGTGTCACATCCACTTCTGGATGTCCTGGTGTAGGACTACCCCATTGACGGAAATTTTCAATCTCCTCTGTAGTAAACTTACCACACATGTGAAGAACAGAGTATAGCATTGGAGACATATGTCCAGGATCTAAAAAGAATCTATCTCTCAACTCCCAAGTTGGATTATCTGGATCGTACTCCAAAAACTCTGAAAACAGAACATTAATAAAGTCTGCTCCACCCATCGGTCCTCCAGGATGACCTGATTTTGCCTTTTCTACCATAGCAGCCGACAGAATTCTTATATTATCGGCAGCTTTTTTCATTGTTGCATTTTTATCCATTTTGATAAGATGAATATTTATTTTAAAATTATTTTCGCTTCAAATATTTAACACGAATCATTTATGAGCCTATATTTCATATATTCAACTAAATAATACGGGCTAAAGATAACACATAATTACTTCTATGAGATGCAAAGGTACATTTTTTTAACCATATATTGAAGTGTTAAGAGCCTGTTTAATGATGTGGGCATTTGTTTTTGTTTTATTCATTATCTTTGCAACAAACATTTACACAAACAAAACTATTTATATGTCTCTAAGTAAAAATAAAATAAAGTATATCCAATCTCTAAAGGATAAGAAGCATAGAAGCCTAAACCATACTTTTGTTGCTGAAGGGGAAAAAATAGTTTTGGATCTACTACATAGCTGTAAGTGTCAATTAATAGCTGGATTGCCCGACATCGTTAATAGAATCAATCCCTCATTAGCCAAAGAAGTCATTATTGCAACAGAAGAGGAGCTCAAAAAAGCTACTCATCTTAAGACAGCTCCTCCAATAATAGGTGTTTTTTACCAACCAAATGTCTGCGAAAAGGATATTGATTTCAGCAAAGGGTTGCACTTGATACTAGATGGTGTGCAAGATCCTGGCAATTTGGGAACAATTGTCAGAATTGCTGATTGGTTTGGTGTTAAAAATATTATTTGTTCACCAAACACTACCGACATATATAACCCAAAAACAGTACAATCCACTATGGGTGCAATAGCTAGAGTTAACACTTTATACACTGATCTGAACTTATTTCTAGAAAAGAATAATAGCATACCAATTTATGGTACATTCTTAGAAGGAAAGAACATATACGAAGAAAGGCTTAGCACCAATGCGTTTATAATAATGGGTAGCGAGGGTAAAGGTATATCACAAGACATAGAAAGTAGGGTGTCGCACAAATTACTAATACCAAGCTATCCTAAAGATCGATCAACATCAGAATCACTCAATGTAGCTGTTGCCACTGCAATAATATGTTCGGAGTTTCGTAGGGGCATGTAGCCTACAAATATGACTTCAACAATATTTTAGATTACCATTAGAGACTATCCAAGCATACTATGATAGAAATATGACAGAAATATGATAGAAATATGATAAAAGCAAACAAACTAAGAAAGAATATTATTATTATGGTATAGACTAGCCTTAAAACAAAAAAATCACGTATTACTAAATACGTGATTACCTAAAACAAATCTCAAAGGAAAACACTTAATCAAAGTGCGTTCGGGTGGAAGACGGGATTCGAACCCGCGGCCTACGGAACCACAATCCGTCGCTCTAACCAACTGAGCTACAACCACCATGTAGTTGCTGTAATGCGAGTGCAAAGATAGATAAACTTTTTATACCTACAAACTTTTTGGAATGTAATTTCAAAAATTATCCTGATTTATCTATTTTATTACTTTAAAGTAGTATATTTGAACTTATAACTAATAAAAACAAGCATTGTGGACAGTAAAATAAAATTATCTATTCTAGGAATATCATTTAGCCAAGTGCAAGCGGGAGCCTATGCTCTAATCTTTGCTGAGGAAAATGGAATTCGTCGACTACCAATTGTGATCGGAACTCCTGAAGCACAATCGATAGCCATTATAATGGAAAATCTAACCCCACCTAGACCTCTAGCTCATGATTTAATTGCTAACATGTTTACTGCTTTAGATATAATTCTCAAGGAGGTACTTATATACAAGTTCGAGGACGGAGCTTTTTTCTCGGAACTGGTACTTATGCAGAATGATAAAGAATATAGAATAGACTCACGTACTTCTGATGCAGTTGCTATTGCTTTAAGAACAGGATCGCCAATATTTACAACTGAAGATATAATGAAGAACATGGCAATAGTGTTTGACGAGAAAGAGGTACTAACTAACGATTTTCAAAATGCAGAAAATATTGAAGATAGTGATGATACGGAAAGCACTCATGATGTAAGTATCGAAGTTCTGAAAGATAGACTTAAGGAGGCTGTAGAAGAAGAAAATTACGAACAAGCAACAAAGTTACGTGATGAAATCAAAAGAAGAGAGAACGAAAAAGGAAACTGATTTTATTTTTTTTGCGCCTGATATCATAATTACTAATCAACTTCCCGAAGAGGAATCTCAACACTGTATAAAAGTTCTTCGAATGTCAGAAGGAGATAGTATTATTGTAACTAATGGTAAAGGAAAATTATATGAATGTGTTATAACACAAGCACATCACAAGCATACGGTCGTAAGCATCAAGAATGAAGTATTTATTGACAAATCATGGAATTTTTATCTTCAAATAGCGTTTGCCCCTACAAAAAATATGGATCGCAACGAGTGGTTCACAGAAAAGGCTACCGAAATAGGAATTGATAGGATTACTCCCCTATTATGCAAATTCTCCGAGCGCAAGGAGATACGCATGGATAGGCTTGAGAAAACTGCTATCGCAGCAATGAAACAGTCTAAGCAGGCCATACTTCCTCAGATTGATGAAATTACTAACTTTGACAATTTCATTAAGCAGCCTTTCAATGGACAAAAGTACATTGCTCATTGCTATAATAATGAGAAAAACCCACTAACTAGTGTTTATACGAAGGGACAAAATGTACTTATACTTATTGGCCCAGAAGGTGACTTTAGCGAGAAAGAGGTAGAGATGGCTATTAATAATGGATTCATTCCAGTAAGTCTTGGCAACAATAGATTGCGTACTGAGACAGCATGCTTAGCGGCTTGCCATACAATTCATGTGCTAAACTTAATGTAGCAAAATAGCATAGCTTTATATTCTTTTAAAAACACAGAGGCCTCCCACACATTATTATATAAGTGTAGGAGGTTTTTCTATATCATATTATTAGGTGATCTTCAATTTACAAATAGAACTACTCAAAAGTCTATATATATACTTTCACCTTATAACTCTAATTATTCCTCAACCATCTCAGGCATCCAACTCCTTGTCAATTCCCTATTTTCTTCAATCCAAACTTGTGCACCAGCAGCTTCTGTATCTGCTTCTTCAATAGACTGCATCAGTGAACCAATTTGTGCTGTAGTAAAGTGTATATTGTTTAAAAACTCTGCAGCAAAGGGATGATCCTCGCTAAAACCCTTACGAGTAGCCGTTTTTATTTGCTCGGCGTCACCAAAAATATGGTCTGGATCTTCAAGCACCTTTAGGTCATAACGAGAAAATTTCCAGTGGGGTGTCCATCCTGTAACAACTACCCACTCCTCTTCATCAATCGATTTCTTTAGTGATGCCACCATGGCAGCCTCACTTGCGGTAAGAAGTTTAAAATCTAAGTCATAATTGATTATTGCAGTTTCAGCAGTATTCATCAAGCCTGCACCTGCATCTATTCCTACAATTTCGCCTTTAAACTTATCTTTATGCTCGTTTAATTCCGTAATAGAATTTATTGTAACATACGATGGCACCACTAGCCCTATCCTAGCCTCTTCAAAGTTATTTTTGCTCAATAACTCAATTGATTCAGAATACTGTTTCATATACTCATGGTGTGTGATAGGTAACCACACATCCATAAAAGCATCAGCATTGCCTCTTGCTAATGATGCAAATATAGGTGCTACGTCGGCATTCATCAAATTCACATTATAACCTTGTTCATCTAAAAGTATCTTTGCAACATTAGACATTGCAATACCTTCAGCCCAATTTACATAAATCAGGTTTATTCTGTTACTTCTGCCACCACCACCGCAAGATATCAAAATAATTGCAGATGTAAGCACTAGTCCAATTTTTCTCAAATGTTTCATAATTTGTATATATAGATATTTTATTAATATAATTTCTTAAGTTATTCTTTTTTACTTTTCCTCGATTTAGTCATGCCTTGAGTAATTCTATCAAGAACAATAGCCAAAATAACAACAGCAATACCTCCCTCAAA